>NZ_JBECOT010000029.1:0-52648 GCF_040104395.1 Pseudoalteromonas sp. BZA4 | reverse complement strand
TTCGAAAGCAGAATGAAGAGCTTGTTCTATATTCACAAAAAAATCCGTAGTTAGTTGCCTAACTACGGATTGTGCATGATCATTCTGATCGGTCAACTGATCAACTTCTTAACTGATCAGCATTAGCTGGTTGGCTCATTTTTCGTATAATTTCATCTTAGATACTTGCACCCAATGCCCTGTCTAAGCATAATCTTGAAAACAATTTGAAATTGGAACTTTCATGAATTGGTTAGCAGAATTAGCAACTAAAAGAACACCTTGGTTATTATTAGCCGTTATTTCCCTCGCATTTGAAATCACTGCGTTATTTTTTCAATACAACATGGGCCTTGAGCCATGCATCATGTGTATTTATCAACGAACCGCTGTTTTAGGCTTACTTGCAGCGGGAGTTATTGGTGCAATTAACCCACAAAATATGGTTATTCGCTTAGTCGCATTTGCCACTTGGGGTGTCTCTGCAATTTGGGGTTACTTTATTGCCAAAGAACACATTGCAATGCAAAACAATACTGACCCTTTTGCATTTAGTTGTGCATTTGAACCTAACTTCCCAAGTTTTATGCCTTTGCATGAATGGATCCCTAGCTTCTTTGCCGCCACAGGTGATTGCGGAAATATCGATTGGCAGTTTGCTTCTATGAGTATGCCAGCATGGATGGAAGTGATTTTTGCAGCATTTTCAGTGGTATTTGTGGCTGTTTTAGTTAGCCGATTAGTGAGCGAAAAGTCGCTATAATGATTTATTTTTTTACTAGCCAAATCCCTGCTTTAAAAAGCTTTAAAGTAAGGCAACGTCAGCAAATAATTGCTCTTGCTTTGGCTCATTTAAGTCCAAGCAAAAAGATCATTTTATCGGTTTGTAAGCTTGCTTTTTTAGCGCCATTATTTTTAGGCTTAGCCTACTTTGAAGGTTGGATGCTTATTCCTTGGTTGTTGTTAGCAGGCTTAAGTTACCCACTTATTACAACACCTATCGAAAACATGTTCGCATTAGCGCATTTAGACAAAGCTATCGATGAATTTAAACAGGGCGAATAACGCCCTGTTTAGGTGTATAGCCTGCTGTTTATAATGTAATTTTCCCCTCAAGTTTAGCAAATAGCTTATCGCCTATTCCTTTTACTTCTTTTAATTGCTCTACCGACTTAAACGGTCCCTGTTTTTTGCGGTGCTCAACAATTGCTTTAGCTTTTGACTCCCCAATACCCGGTAATTGAGTAAGTTGCTCTATGCTGGCTTTGTTTATACTGAGCTTTTGCATTTTAACTTGTGTTGCTTCTGTTGGTTTAACGGCGAATGCCGATGTAGCAGGTAGTAACGCAATACTTGTGGCAAGTAAAATACTTGATAGTAATTTCATAATTTCCTCCATGATGTCCATCTTGGACAGGTAGTTAGCTATTACCCAACACTCACTCCATCGCTTGTGTTTAACTTTGGGTAACAATTTAAATAAAGCTAATGTCCCTACTATTGTCAAATTTGTTAAATAAAATTTTTCTCAAGTTACTTGCAAAGTAAGCCTCGAAGCATTACTGTATATAAAAACAGTAATCAAAGTAGCGGTATTGCGCTGCAAATGCCACGCTTAAATGCAGGAGAAATCATGGCTGTTGTTGTTAAATATGTTGTAGAAAGAAACGGAGTCGAGCGCATGACGTTTACTACTAAGAAAGAAGCTGATGCGTATGACAAAATGCTCGACATTGCTGAGTCATTAGAACTAATGCTTGAAAAAGTTGATGTACCATTAAGCGAGCAACAAATTGAGTCACTGGCGCTTGAAATGGCAAAAGAAAAAGACCAATTTATGGCGGTACTTAAAGGTGCTAAAGACTCGCCAGCTAAGCCTAAAAAAGCAAAGTCAGACGACAACGTTGCTGATATAAAAGAAAAAGCGGCAAGCTAAACGCAAATTTAGATCATAAAAAAGGGCAACAGATGTTGCCCTTTTTGTGTTTAATCAAAAACTACAGTGACGACTCAACTTCATCAAATAAGTCTGTAATTTCTTTTTTCGGCTCAGCAGTTGTAAGGCTAACAACAACAATAGCAATTGTTGATAAAATAAAGCCTGGGACAATCTCATAAATGATTGCACTTAATGCTTGGCCATCAATTGTAATTGGCGCGTAAATCCAAAACAGCACTGTTGCAGCACCAACAACCATACCACTAATAGCGCCTTGTAAGTTCATACGCTTCCAGTAAAGGCTCAGTAATACGAGTGGACCAAATGCAGCACCAAAACCAGCCCATGCATTACTCACTAAATCTAAGATAGAGCTATCGCGGTCATAGGCTAGGTAAATAGCAAATAGAGCAACCAAAATAACACTAATACGACCTACTAAAACCAGCTCTTTTTGAGATGCACTACGGTTTAAGTAAATCTTATAAAAATCTTCGGTTAGTGAGCTTGAACACACTAATAACTGCGATGAGATGGTACTCATAATCGCCGCTAAAATAGCTGCCAATAAGAAGCCGGCAATTAAAGGATGGAAGATTAGCTCAGACAACACTAAGAAAATCGTTTCTTTATCATCAATTGGCATTTGGTTTTCAAGCATATAAGCAGCACCAAATAGACCTGTTAGCACAGCACCAATAGCTGAAAGCGTCATCCACGACATACCCACACGACGCATAGTCGGCATATCTTTCACAGAGCGCACAGACATGAAACGCACAATAATGTGTGGTTGTCCAAAATAACCAAGGCCCCATGCCATGGCAGAAATAATCGCTATCGTTGAACCACCTGCAAACCAATCCATCATATTAAGTGCATGAATTTCTGATTCTTTTGGTGAGCTTAATAATAAGTCATAGCGTGCATTTGCAAGTGTATCCATAACTGGCTGATCAAGCATGGTAAACGTTGCAATTGGCACAGCCAGCAACGAGATAAACATGATACAGCCTTGTACAAAGTCAGTCAGGCTCACTGCTAAGAAGCCACCAAACAAGGTATATAACACGACAACACCTGTTGTGATGTACAGACCCATTTCGTAGCTCATATTAAATGAGTTTTCGAACAACTTGCCGCCTGCAACAACACCTGATGAGGTATACAAGGTGAAGAAAACAATGATTACAATCGCAGAGATAACACGCAGAATATTCTTATTATCATCAAAGCGGTTCGCGAAGTAATCTGGAATGGTGATTGAGTCATTCGCCTTTTCTGTGTAAACACGTAAACGAGGCGCGACTAAGAAGTAGTTAGCCCAAGCACCGAGTACTAGACCTATGGCAATCCAAACCTTGCTTAAACCAAACAAATACATTGCACCCGGTAGACCCATTAGCAGCCAACCACTCATGTCTGATGCGCCAGCTGAAAGCGCAGCAACACTTGGTGATAAATTACGACCACCTAGCATATAGCCTGATACATCGTCGGTAGATTGCTTATAAGCATACAGCCCAATCCCCAGCATGACGATGAAGTACATTGCTAACGAAATTATCATTCCTGTTTCCAAATTAGCCTCCAAAAGTTGTTTAATGTTGGCTTTTAATCCGAATAATGACTCGCAAGTTATTTAATTTTAAGACATTATTGGGGTAAAAACCGATATCATCCATGACTATAACATGCTTCTGCCCCACAACTCCAATCAAGCCGTTCAGTGACAGAGTTTACAATTTCAACCTTTTTATAACAAAAATATGATATTTAATCGCAAGTTATAGAATTCAATTACAAATTATCCTAGTCTTAAGGTAAAAATAAAATCAGTATTTATCCTCAATAATTCGCATTTAATTAATGCTATTTCAGGCACAATGACATATATTGCTGATGGATAAATGAATTAACCGAAGTGGACATGCCAGGACTATGTATTTTTACGCTGCACGCCAACCTATTTTAGATAAGGAAAAGAAACTTGTCGGCTACGAACTCCTATTTAGGGATGGCGTAGATAACGTGTTTCCAGACATTGATGGCGATGAAGCAACATCACGGCTCATTGAAGGTAGTCAGTTTAATTTTGGTTTAGAAGATTTAACGGATAACAAACCAGCTTACATTAATTTCACTTTAGAGACGCTCCAAAAAGGTTACCCTCTGTTATTGGGCAAAGAGCAAGTCGTTGTCGAAATTCTTGAAACTATTCAACCTGGCAAGCGTTTACTTGCACTGGTTAAAGATTTAAAAGAGCGTGGCTATACTCTAGCCCTTGATGATTACATACATCAACCTGTGTGGCGCCATTTTTATCCGTTTATCGATATGATCAAAATTGATTTTTTAACCACAGACAAAGAGTCAATTGAAGCAGTTATTGAGGCAATAAAACCTCACCCGCACATCAAGTTGCTTGCCGAAAAAGTCGAAACTTACGAGAAATACCAACTTGCTCTAGAAATGGGCTTTAGTTACTTTCAAGGCTTCTTCTTTTCAAAACCTGAGATGGTTCAAAGCAAAACCTTACCGCCCTCAGAGATGGCCCTTGCCGAGCTATTGTATGAAACGTCAAGCATGGATTTAAACCTCAAAAAAATCACTGAGGTATTCGAGCGTGATGTTAACTTATCTTACAAACTGCTTCGCTACTCGAATTCAGCTGCTTTTAAACGCCGCGCCGAAATAAGCACGATTAAACAAGCACTTATTGTTTTAGGTAGTGAAGAAATCAAACGTTTCTTATCACTTTTATTTGCTGCGCAAGTTGCCGCAGATAAACCTGCTGAGTTAATACGTTTATCACTAACCCGCGCCCGTTTTGCTGAATTACTAGCAATCAGTCATGGTAAATTACGTGATACCGGGATGGCATTCTTAACAGGCATGATGTCATTAATGGATGCTATATTGGATGAAGATATGCCAAGCGTAATGGGCAAACTGCCATTAACGAATGAAATAAAAGGTGCCCTTCTTCATGGTGAAGGTTTGCTGGCAACTTACTTATCACTTGTTAAGTTCTATGAACAGGCAGATTGGGACAACGCAAAAGAGATTCAGCAACAGTTAGGGCTCAAACCTGAAGAAGTACCTGATGCTTATCACGATGCTCTAAGTTGGTCTAATGAGCAGATGAGTGTGTTTGGCGACTAATAAATACCAACCCCTCAATTGATATTAAAAATGCCAGCAATTGCTGGCATTTTTATGACTTAAAGATTCTCTAAAAAGTCTTCGTCAAAATCATCCGTTTCTTTTTCAACTGGCGGATTACCATCATGTAGCTCATATAATTGACGCTGGAAGTAAATATCCTTCACGAAAATATATGGGTCTAACGACTCATTTAATAGGCTCTCTTGTGGCATTAATGAAGCACGGGCCTCAACCGCTTTCAGCGCGAAGACTAATATTGTCTGTGGTGTCGTTAACGTGATTTCAGGTAAGACAAAGTTATCTACCACATCACCAGTTAGGTTTCGTGCTGTACTTGGTCCCATACCCGGGATCATCAAATAAGCGCCATCACCTACACCCCATACACCTAGAGTTTGGCCAAAGTCCTCATCGACAATTTCTAAACCCAGCGATGAAGCGACATCAAAAAAACCGAGTAGACCAACCGTAGAGTTCACTAAAAAGCGCGCCAAGCTAATACCCATATTGCCAGGTTTACCTTGCAGGCCAGCATTGACCATATCCGTTGGTGCAGTGATGTTATCGGTAAAATTAACAATGCTGCGTCTTACTGGTGTTGGGGTCACTGTAACGTAGCCAACGGCTGCTGGGCGAAGAATATAAGCATCAAGCACGTCCATATTAAAATCATACATAGGACGGTTGAACGACTGTAATGGGTCTCGCTCATCCGCTTTTTCTTCAGGTATTTGTGCACATCCTGCAAGCACTACAAAAAAGATAAAAAATATACTGTGCCTAAACATCGGCTATCCTTAAGGTATTAACTCATTAATTAGCAACGAATATTCTTTTACGTTTGCACGCTCTAAAACATCCGACTTGCCTTCCAACTCGCCGCTAGAAGTTACCACAGTTGCATCTTTTGATAAACGCGCAGTTAAAATAATTTTATCGACACTTGATAGATTCAAGCCTTCAACCATGGCATTGGTATCACTTAATGTCACGGTTAGCGGAAAGCTATATTCGGTCATTTTTACCACAGCTAATGGCATTTGTGGACCACTGGCTGCTTTTGCAAAAACAAATAACGTGCCGTTTTGTGGCTGCGAATCTGCAAGTGCAGAGTCTAAATCAACCGTGATGCTAATTTCACTGTTTGAAGCTTCTGCGAGTTTTGTATTTGTAACTTGCTGCTCATTATTTAAATGGGCATCAATTTCAGCAATTCGCTCTGCAATCATGCTATAACGCGGGTCGTTTTGCTGCATACTTGCAAGCAGTACTTCAAACGCCGTTTTTGCTTGCAGCCAATCTTTACGCTCATAAGCAATTAGGGCTAGCAATGAGATAGCATCAATATTGGTCGGCTCTGCTTTTAACACTCTCGATAACATAGTCGCGGCACGAGACATATTCGCATCACTGCCTTCCATTAGCAGGACTTGCGAGTAGCTGATCAGCACTTGCTTGTTATCTGGGTTCATTTTAAGAACCTTATCAAATGACTGCATTGCCATATCAAATTCATTTAATGACATAGCAACACGACCTAGCAGCATCCACGCCACTTCATCATCACCACTTTGATCAAGCTTGGTACGCAATGCTAAAGCAAATGCTTGCAGCTCATTCGGTGTTAACGGCTCACCATCTTGCATCACGGCACGCTCACCATACGACTTAAGGTTTGCCATCGCGTCATGCCAGCCTTTAATTTGCTGCTGACTACCCGTGTAGCCGTAAAAGATAGCCGTTAAAACAATTAAAAAGCCAGCGCCAGTAAGCGCAAAAATACGGTTGTTACCTTTACTATTTAGCGCTTTTTCTGGAGACAATTCATTGAGTAAACGACGCTTTTGTTCGATAACTGACTCATCGTGCATTTGTGCATCAATACGCTGGTTATCTAAGTCAGCTTTAAGCTCGTCTAAACGTTGATGATAAATTCGGATTAACTCCGAGTTTGCATTGTGATCAAGGCGTTGAATACGTTCGCGTTTAAAAAACGGAACGACAACAAATAGCAATGCAATCAGTGTGAGTAAAACAAAAGAAGCCCACATTAATGCCATCTAGCTTTGCTCCTGACGTTGATTTTGTTCAATTAACTTTGCAAGTAACGCTTCGTCTTGCTCTGTCCATGTTTGTTTTACTGATGCCTTACGTTGGCGTAAAACAATAAAGCCAAAGCCAAGTACCACAATTAATACTGGCAATACCCATAACACTAAGGTTGCTGGTGTTACTGGTGGATCGTAATGTACGAAGTAACCGTAACGGTCAATCATATAATCGATGACTTCATCTTTGCTTTTGCCGTCTTTTACCAGCGCTAATACTTTGTCACGTAAGTCTTTGGCTACAACAGCGTCTGAATCGGCAATGTTTTGGTTTTGACATTTAGGGCAACGCAGCTCTTTGGTAAGCTCACTAAAGCGTACGGCCTGCTCTTTATCATCAAATTGATACTTGTCTTGCTCTGCAAATACGCTAAACGTGATAAGCAAACTTGCTAAAAAAATCACGAGTCTCATTACTGTAGCTCCTGCATTAACGGTGCGAATTTGGCTCGCCACACACGCGGATTAATATCGCCGGTATGGTGCAGCAAAATAGTGCCTTGTTTATCGACTAAAAAAGTCTCTGGTGCGCCAGACACACCTAAATCAAGGGCTAATGTGCGTTTTAAATCTAAGATATTAAATTGATATGGGTCGCCAGCACGATTAAGCATGCTAGTGACATCTTCGCGTAGTGCGTTAATATCAAACTGGCCATCAAAGTCAGGGTCGTAGCCTTGCTCGTAGTATAAGCCAACAATCTTAACGCCCTGCTCTCTAAGCTCGGTTAAATAGCCTAACTCAGCTAAACAGGTCGGGCACCATGTGCCCCACACATTTAGTAAGTAAACTTCACCTTTTAAATCACTATCTGTCCAACGCTTTGACTCATCCATCAAATCTGGCAGATTAAAAGCTGGCATAGCCTGCCCAATACGCCCTGTTTGCAGCTCACGCGGGTTAGCAAACAAACCTTGATATAAAAAAACACACAGTAAAACGAAAACCAGTAAAGGTGCTAGTGCGAATAGTTTACGGTTCATGCTGAAGCCTCCTGCTTAGTCGATTTTTGGCGATAGCGTTTATCACCAAGTACTAAAAAGCCTGCCAGTGAAATCAAGATACCACCGAGCCACATCCAACGAACATAAGGCTTATGGTAAATACGTAACGACCACGTACCTTGGCTTAATTGCTCACCAAGCGCTAGATATAAGTCACGTGTGAAGCCTGCATCAACAGCTGCTTCAGTCATAAACTGCATACCAATGTCATAACGGCGTTTTTCAGCATGTAAAACGGTTACTTGTTTATCGTTTTTCAGCACAGTGACAACCCCAGCATGGCCGCTATAGTTAGCACCGCGAATAGACTTAACACCATCAAAACGATACTGGTATTCATTTAACGCTACAGTGTCACCCGGCTTCATTGATACATCACGCTCTACTGAATAAGCAGAGGTTAACGTTACACCTGCAATCACGAACGCTAAACCAACGTGGCCTAAAACCATTGCCCAATAGCTTAGCCCTAAACGTTTAAAGCCTTCGCCTAAGGTTTTGTGAATAGTTACTTTTGCCGCTAAATCAACCACTGTAGTAACAACAATCCATACCGCTAGCGCAGTTGCAATAAAGGTAATAGGCGCAATTACATCGTAACTTGAATATAACCACGCTGCCGTAGCCACGAGACTAACTACAGCCGATAGTGCAAACTTGTTTTGCAACATCGACCACTTGTTTTGTTTCCAGCGTAACAGCGGACCCATACCCATTAAAATGGCAAACGGTACCAGTAAAATAGCAAACATCTTATTGAAGAACGGCTCACCAATCGAAATGCTACCTAAGCCAAGTTCTTTGTGGATCATTGGCAGTAATGTACCTAGCAATACAATCAGCGTTGCCACAACTAAGAAAATATTATTAAGCCAAAGCGCAACTTCACGTGAGGCAAACTTGTAACGGCCTTCACTTTTCACCTGTGAGACGCGTAATGCATAAAGCGATAAACCACCACCAACTACAATGGCTAAGAAAGCTAAAATAAACATACCGCGGTTAGGATCTGAGGCAAAAGCATGCACAGATACAATGATACCCGAGCGAACAATAAAGGTACCCAGTAAGCTTAACGAGAATGCTGCAATAGCCAACAATACGGTCCACGACTTAAATACACCACGCTTTTCGGTGGTTGATAATGAGTGCAGCAATGCTGTTGCCACAAGCCATGGCATTAATGATGCGTTTTCAACTGGATCCCAGAACCACCAGCCACCCCAGCCAAGTTCTGAGTATGCCCACCAACTACCAATGGTAATACCGAGTGTCAAAAAGCCCCATGCTGTCATAGTCCAAGGACGAGACCACTTAGCCCAAGTATTATCAAGCTTACCTGTAAGTAACGCTGCAATAGCAAATGAGAACGACACAGATAAACCCACATAGCCCATATAAAGCAATGGCGGGTGAATGATCATACCTGGGTCTTGCAATAACGGGTTTAAATCGCGACCTTCAACAGGGAAATAAGGCAATAAGCGCTCAAATGGGCTCGACATTAATAAGGTGTATAACATAAAGCCAACACCTAAAAAGCCTAGTACACCCAGTACACGAGCACGTAATACCCAAGGTAATGATTGCGAACGCATAGCAACTACAGCGGTCCAACCCGCTTGCATTACTAACCAGAGTAAAATTGCCCCTTCATGACCACCCCATGTCGAGGTTATCTTGTAGTACCAAGGTAAAGTGCTACTTGAGTGATAAGCAACATACGAAACAGTAAAGTCGTCGGTTAAACTGGCATAAACAAGTGCAGCAAAAGACAAAAGTACAAATACGAATTGTCCAATTGCCAGTGATGGGGCGGCACGCATTAAACGTAAATTGCCGGTATGCGCGCCCCACAAAGGAAAAATACACAATAGAACACTGAGCACCATGGCCAGTGTTAAAGAAAAATAACCGAGTTCTGGGATCATATTAATTGCCGTTATCTAAGTTATACGTCGGTTTTTCGTGCTTGATACCCTTCACAGCTTCAGCAACTTCTGCAGGCATGTACTCTTCATCATGCTTTGCAAGTACTTCAAAGGCATCAATTTCATTGGCTTTAACTAGCACGCCCTGCGCCACAATCCCTTGGCCTTCACGGAATAAGTCCGGCAAAATCCCTTGATAATTAATTGTCACCATAGGGCCTTTATCAATCAGTTTAAAGCTTACCTTTAAGCTTGATTCGTCACGAACAACTGAGCCAGGTACAACCATGCCGCCAATACGTAGCTTCTGACCAATATGCGGTTTTTCTTTGTTTGGTCCTTTACCCTCAACAAGTTCACTTGGGGTATAGAATAAATTGATGTTTTCTTGCAGTGCGTATAGCACTAAACCAATCGTTGCACCCACACCAAAAATAATGGCTACAACAGCTAATAAACGTTTTTTACGTCTTGGATTCATTGCCCTGCCTCTTGCTTCGCTTTCTTAATGCGCTCTTCACGTTGTGCTTGCTGCTTTACTGAAGAGAAAATACGTTTTGTATCGTTTAACGAACTAAATAAAATACCAAGTAAAATTAATGCACAGCTACCAAAAGACAACCATACATAAAAGCCATAGCCACCCATGGCAATAAAATCTGCAAAAGAATCAAACTGCATGATTAACCTCGCTCAACCATATCACGCACCCAAGGGCGATGCTTTTCACGTTGGAGAATTTCGTTTTTAAGACGGATTAACGTCACCACACCAACAAAACCTGCAAACGCAACAATGTTAACCATTAATGGCCAAAACATGCTTGGATCAATAGCTTTAGTATCAAACTTTGTAATGGTTGCACCTTGATGCAAGGTATTCCACCACTCCACCGAGAAGTGAATAATCGGTAAGTTGATAACCCCAACAATGGCTAAGATACAAGCAGCACGCCCCGCTGCTTTCTTATCTTCAAAAGCATGATAAAGCGATAACACACCAAGGTATAAAAATAACAGAATTAACTCAGAGGTAAGACGTGCATCCCACACCCACCATGCGCCCCACATAGGTTTACCCCATGCTGCACCGGTAATTAATGCTATCGCTGTCACACATGCCCCGACAGGTGCAATTGCAATCACTGCAAGTTCTGCATTACGTAATTGCCATACTAGTGCGATCACTGCTGCAATCGCCATAGAAGAGTAAGCGCCCATAGATAAAATAGCTGAAGGCACATGGATAAAAATAATTCGGTAGCTGTCTTTTTGTTGGTAATCAGCTGGGGCATAAGCAAGCCCCCAGACCCATCCAACAATCATACAAACCACCGTAACGACGGCGAAATAAGGCAGTAAGGTGTTACACAATTGGTAAGCACGATCTGCTTTTGCGTAGGGATGTAACCACTTCCACATATTAACTTACACTCACTTTCAATGCTGACGATATGGCAATTGGCGCCGCTATAATCGCTACGATTAGCATGGCACCAAGGATTGCAAGCTGTCCGCTATAGGCAAGCTCCATAGAGCTGGTATCAATAGCCGAGGTTGCAAAAATTAGTACAGGGATATACAAAGGCAAAACAAGCAAACTCATTAAAATGCCGCCTTTTTGTAGCCCCACAGTAAGTCCAGCGCCAATTGCGCCAATGAAGCTAAGCAATGGCGTACCTAACAATAAGGTCAGAACGGTTGCTAAAAGCGCTGAACTTTCTAAATTCAATAACAAAGCAAATACCGGGGTCATTAACACTAAAGGCAGCCCCGTGATCACCCAATGCGCTGCCACTTTTGCAAGGACAGTTAACGGTAATGGGTATGATGATGCAATTAATTGCTCTAATGTTCCGTCGTGATAATCATCACGAAATAGCTTATCTAGGCCCAACATAGTTGAGAGTAACGCAGCGACCCAAATAATGCCCGGTGCCATACGAGCAAGTAGACCGGGTTCAGGGCCAATTGCTAACGGAAAAAGTGTAATAACAATAAGAAAAAACAAGATAGGGTTAACGATTTCAGCACGCTGACGAAACGCTAATTTAAGATCTTTAGAAAAAACCGCAGTGAATAATTGCCAATACGAATGCTGTTTTACCATCAGTGGCGATACTCCAAAGTCACTGTTTGTAGGTCACTAAAATGTGTCGTTAAGTCTTGGTGGGTAGTTAAAAGAATCGCGCCACCAGCATTTAGGTGCTCAACAAAGCGTTCTTGTAAAAATGCAACGCCGCTTTTATCAAGGGCCGTAAATGGCTCATCAAGGATCCATAGTTTGGCACTATTCAGCCACAGTCTTACTAAAGCGACACGGCGCTGTTGCCCTGCTGACAACATACGAACGGGCACATCCTCAAGACCTACTAAGCCTATTTTTGCTAAGATCGGATACAAGTCTTGTTTGCTATCGTAGCCATTAATTTTTAGCCAAAATGCGACATTCTCAAGGGCGGTAAGCTGTGTATTTACACCCGTTTTATGGCCGATGAATAATAACTCTTGTGCATATTCATCATAGTATTTTGTAATCGAGCGTTCTTGGAACAAAACATCGCCTTCATCCGCCATAGCGAAACCCGCGATAATACGCAATAATGATGTTTTACCAGCCCCATTCGGACCAGCTAATTGCATAATTTGTCCCGATTTCAAGCTGAAATTAAGATCCGCAAACAAACAACGATCTTGCTTGATGCAGGTGACGGCCTTAATGTGTAACAAGATGACGATTCTCTATACCCAAAATTAGGCGTTAGTCTACCATAATGATAGGGTAATACGAATATTGCTTTAAAACGATTAACTTATATTTGATCTAAAATAATGAATAAACAAAGCCAGTTGACTCTCAGCACTCAGCTTAATCTAGACCCAAAAGCAATCAGCAGTGCATCACAGCAATCACCTAATGATGCCTTAAAAATGCTGGCTGAGCAGAGCTTAACTGCCCGAAATATCGTAATTGGTAAGCAAAGCGTGCAAATGGACGTGCTAATCAATAACTCATGGCAAACACTGCGCTTATCAACAGAGCAAGAAAATCTTAAAACTGAGCGCTTTTTAGCGGCCAATATTCAATTAAGTAGTGATGGTAAACAGCTGACTATCACACCAGCACCGCTGACTATTACACTTGGCAAAAGCCAGCAATTACAAGCACTACTGAACTTACTAACGCAAGGGAGCGCAAATACAAATATGCCGCACCCTGCTCAGATTGCGCCAAGTAAACCTTTACTACAACTACCAACATTAAAAGCTGAGTTTGCTCTTCACAATAGCCTGGTTGCTCTTTTAAAAGCTGAAGCACCACTTAAAGCCATTTTGCTGCCTGCTACCAACCAACAAAATAGCTTTAATTTAAACATTATTAATCGCTTTGGGGATTCACTCCATCAGCAAAGTGTTAGCCAACAAAAAGTAGCTGAGTTGGTGGCTAAGCTAACCCCTGAAATGAATTTAAAATTAGCTGGGCAACAAGTACAGTTAAGCGTTGCAAACAAGCAAAGTAATGAATTAACTTTACCGCTACCTACAATATCGCCAAAACAAGCTAAGCAAATTCAAGCGCAGTGGCAATTTCATCCTCATGCATTAAAACTAATCCCCCAGCAAGTTAAAAATACTATTGAACTTATAAGTAAAGCACCTGTGCAACAAATACTGTTAAAGAACTCGCTGTCAGAGACATTCAATCAAGCCTTAAAAAGCCAAGCTGTTGAACCTAAGAATACGTTGATAGCGCCATCGAGCAGCTCAAATTCCCCCATTAGCTCTTGGCTAAAAGACAGTTTTGCTGATTTAAAAACGCGTATTAGTGATGCTGTGCGCTATTTTGAAAAGCTCCCCGCTACCACCAAAGCGGCTGTTAACCAGTCAACGCATCAGCTGATTGAAAGCAAAAATACGATTAGCCAACTGGGCTTTAATGCTAATAAAATCAATATAGTAAAGTTTGCCGCTATTCAACAAAGCTCGCCACAACACGCCGCCCTCCAAGTAGCGCAAAATACCAGTGGGCCAGTTACAGCAAATACGCCATTACCTGCGACTAAAAAGACAGAGCCATTAACCGAAAGTCAGTCTACAAAGCAAGTTAGCTTACCCGTGAGTTATAACAAGGCTCCACCATTAATACAGTTACTGCAACGGATAAAAGTCAGTTTAGAGCCGATTGCTAGTGCACAAACTCAGGCGAGTCAAACAGCAATAAACAGTAGCAAAACACAACCACCGTTACTGAGCACTGATAACACTTTGCAAAAAGCACCTGTAGACAACAAAGCAGTTAGCGGCGCTGTTACTGCCATGAAATCTGACAAACCAGCCACCGAGCAGCTCGCTCAAGCTAAAAATAACCTTGCTAATTCAGTAGTTAAAAATCTTAGTGAGCAGATTACACAAACTAAACAAGCGACATTAAACTCAGCGCCCAACCCTACTGCACAAAATGCAAAGCCAGATTTAAAAGGGGCACCTGCTCCTTCGCAACAACAAGCTGATCGAGCAATAAAAACAGTGGCTAAAAACCTTGTAGCGGCAACGCCTAATGAACAAATAAAACAGAATAACTCAGCGACTCGAACAGCAGCTGAGCAAACAGCAGGGTTACAAAAAGTTGCTCAGCAGCAAACTCAATTACATGCCCCCTACTTAGCTTTGAAAGAACCTAACTTGAGTCAGCCATTGTTGCCGATAAGACCGATTGAGGCCACGCTGATTGCGAAGCTATTACCGCTTCCTGAAAGCAAACCTTTAGCAAGCACACCTCTACCAGTGCAATTAACAGAAAAACTTGTAGCTCTGAGTGAGCAAAACACATCGTCTTCGGTAGATTTAAATCGACTCGTAAATCAAGCATTTAATCGCATGATCTCGAGTCAAAACATGCATCCTACTACGATTGAACGAGAGCTTTTAAGTATCCTCAGGCCAACAGCATTACTTAGCCAGACTCAGCAAGCGAGCTTTAGCCAAGGGTTAGAACAATTAGCAGTGGCTTCACTTGCCGCGCCAATTATTAATCAAGCACCAACCAACCTTAGTTTTAATAATCAGACTGGTCTTGATGCCTTACTGCAAGTGTTAGTGCCCAACTTTAAAGCCGTTAACGGTAATAAATTACTCGAGCAGCTACAGCAGCCTGCGATGCAAGCCATGGCGGCTGAAGCCTCACAACTAAAAAACACGTTGGCTCAGGTGCAAACAACACCTATCAATCAGCAACAAGATAATAGTGCTTTAGCGCAGTTTTTCTTACCGATGAAGTTACCTCCTGAAACAGGGCAAACAGAAATCAGCTTAGGACAATATAAAAAGCCAAGTAAAAATAAACTCGAAGCTAAGAATGTCTGGTTTGTGCGATTAAACTTTGATTATGCTCAGCTTGGCAAGTTACAAATTACCGCAGAGGTGATGGATAAAGCGGTTGATTGCCAGTTGCTAGCGTCTTCACAAGAAGTGACAGCGCTTGCTCATCCGCATTTAGAAACGCTGCGTCATAAATTAGCAGGCCATGGCTTAAATGTAGGTGAGTTAAACTTGCAACAAGGGACGTCAAGCCACCAAGCTTTTTATAAATCCCATGCGATTATTAACATTAAGGTGTAATTCTTATGAGTGAACAAGCGGTGCATAAATCAGCAATTGGCTTACTCTACGAAGCTGGTAGCTCGCCACGAGTAACCAGTAAAGGCTTTGGTGAATTGGCTGAAGAAATCGTCAAACTTGCTGAGCAAAAAGGTATTTTGATACACCAAGATGCGGATTTGGCCCAAACCTTATCGCATCTTGAGTTAGGTGAAGAAATACCGAAAGAGCTCTATTATGTCATTGCCGAGTTAATTGCTTTTTCGTACGTATTGCGTGGTAAATTTCCACCAGGTTGGCAAGACTTTCAAGGTAAGCTCAACATTCAAGCCTAGTGCTCAAATGTACTCAAATAAAAAAAAGCGCCTTATTGGGCGCCTTTTTGTTTATGAAGTGACATGAGTAGCTCAGCTTCGGCTCTGGGTAATTCGCATTCACGAATTATTTCTTCTAAATCAGCGCCTAGCTCAACCATTTTAACCGCTCGCGAATAAATTTTCGCATTCGGATCATCATATTTTTGTGCATCTTGTAGCTGTTCAAGCTCTTTACTTTTTTCTTCAACAGCAACAACGCGTTTGCCAATACTCAGCATGCCAGCTCGCATCTCAGCCACTTCGCTACGTAAAATACTCAATTGCTGTTGAGCTTCTTGTAACTGTTTTTGCTTGGCTTGAATCGCCGCCGCTTGCTTATTGTTATTGACAAAAATAAGCCCCAAACACACTAATACAAGTAAGATTGAGGCACCAAACAAAGAGTATAACAGCATATAATTTCCAAACGCTTATAGTGCGCTTAGCTCGTCCCACTCATCGTCATTTAATAATTTATTAAGATCAACCAAGATCAGTAACTCACCATCACGGTTAGATACACCTTGGATAAACTTAGCACTTTCTTCTGTGCCAATATTTGGCGCACTGTCAATTTCAGAGCTACGTAGGTAAACCACTTCTGCGACACTGTCGACTAAAATACCAATCACTTGCTTTTCAGCTTCAATGATAACGATACGAGAGTTATCAGTGACCTCAGCACCCATTAAGCCAAAACGTGCACGAGTGTCGATAACAGTAACAACATTACCACGTAGGTTAATAATACCTAATACATAAGAAGGCGCACCTGGTACAGGAGCAATTTCGGTATAGCGAAGTACTTCTTGTACTTGCATTACGTTAATGCCGTACGTTTCTTCTTCAAGTTTAAAGGTTACCCACTGTAACACTTCATCGTTGCTATCAGCGTTTTTATTTGCTGACAGTAGTCTTTCTTCACTCATGCTATTACTCCGTAAAAATAGTTACTGCTCACGGCTGTCTAAGCCCTGCTCTAGCAATTGATTTAAATTTTCAACGTCAATCAAGGCGCACATTTTCTCTTTGATAACACCTGCAAGCCAAGGCCGCTTACCTGATTTTGCTCGCCATTTTACATCTTCTTTACGAAGCGTAATATTATTTACGAGCTTTTCAGCCAATAATCCCCATTGACTGTCACCTAAGGTGATTAAATACTGATAATCTAATGATTGTTCTAATTTTTCATCATACTTTTCTGGCATAACCCAACGTGCAGTATCAACAACATTTAGTTTTTCTTCACGGTTTAGCATTACACCTTTAAACCATTTAGGTTTACCAAATAATTGGTTAACCTCAGCCAGCTGATGAATTCCCCCTAATGCTTTTAACGGTACAGCAAGCGTTAACCCTGCAACCTCAAAGAATAATGCCTGAAATTCACCATCAAAATAGTCTTCTTGACGATCAGACGAGGTTTTTGCAACCAGTTCAGCTTTAGGTTCTGTGACTATATCTTTGATATTAGCTTGGTTCTCGGTTTTCTCAAGCTCTTTAGTCGGTTCTGGGGGTGGTAAAACAGGTTCTGGAGTAAGCTGAACGTCTGTCAGCTTTTCTTCCGTCTTAGTTTCAGGCTCTTTAACCTGCTCCAGCAGCTTTGCGACTGGCTCAAGATTTTGGTCTGTAGGCTCATCTTCACACAACAAAGCGCCCAAATATTGGGTCATCACTTTTTCATTGGCAAATAAATGCTTACTCATCTTTAACCTTGTGCAACTAAGTAATCAAGCAGCGCGCGATAGGCAAATACCCCACGCGAACGCGGGCAAAATTGAATCGGCACTTGTTGTGCTAAACTAGCATCTCTAAACTTTGTATCGACAGGAACCACGCCTGACCATACTTTATCTTTGTAATTATCCTGCAGAGTCTTGTAAGCTTCAAGTGATGCTTTAGTACGTTTATCGTACATTGTAGGAATAATTGTATATTGGTACTGTTTTGCTTGCGATGTTTGCATCAACTCCATCGTACGCATCATACGATCAAGCCCTTTTAAGGCCAGAAACTCTGTTTGTACTGGCACTAAAATTCGCTCACTAGCTGCAAGAGCATTGACCATCAAAACCCCTAAAACAGGCGGGCAATCAATAATTGCATAGTCATAATGGTCACTAATTTTGGCCAGTGCTTTTTTTAGTATTAAGCCCATACCATTTTTATTGCCCATGCTTCTATCAAGCGTCGCGATTGCCATCGTCGCAGGTAAGATATCAAGGTTTTCAAGTGTTGATGGACATAGAGCCTGTAAAATTTCTTCACTGGCCATGTTATTGCCGCGCGCAAAGATATCATACACGCTAACTTCTAAGTCTTCTGAATCTATACCAAAATAATAAGTCAATGATGCATGCGGATCGGTGTCAATAAGTAACACGCGTTTTCCTTGTAAAGCGAGAATACCAGCAAGGCTAACGGCTGTGGTGGTTTTCCCTACCCCACCTTTTTGATTCGCTACGGTCCAAACTTTCACATCACACCTTATTATTGTTCATTGCGCGTGGTAATCCTAATGCCACCATGTGGTAATTGAATCACTTTAATGCTGTTGTCATCGCTTGGCAACTCAATTTCTGTCGTCTGTTGCGGTTGGTTTTGTGACTCTTGTTCAGTATTTTCTGGCTCTTTTGGCGGTAAACCATATTTAGACAATGCAACAACCACTTTGCGGTTTTCTGCGCGGCCTTGCTCAGTGTCATTACTTGCGAAGGGCGAATACTGACCGTAACCTTCAATAGCCATACGCGCAGGGTTAATGCCTAAACTCTCAAGCTCAACCAGTACGGATGTAGCCCGCGCTACAGATAGCTCCCAATTTGAGCGAAACATCTCATTACGAATTCCTTCGTTATCGGTATAACCACGCACGCGAATGTAGTTATCAACCGGCGCGATAATATCTTTCACTAAACCAACAACTTGCTTGGCACGCTGCTGTGCAACAGCACTGCCCGATGAAAATAACATACCTGAACTTAATTCGATGATAAGCCAATCTTGGTGAAGCTCTAAACTCGCTTCGCCATCACGAATTTCATCAATAAGCGCAGACTGTAATTTAGTAAGTAAGCTGTCGAGAGGCTTGCCGAGATGTTTTTTCTCAATATTGCTGGTTTCGCTTTGTCCATCGAGTAATTCAGGACCCTGCTCATCTTTACGAATGCTCTCACCGTATAGAATGTCGTTCTCAGGACTAACTCTGTCAGTTAATATGCCTGTGCCGTTAACCCCAGTGCCAACCTGTTGTTGCTGACGAGCTGATTTTTCGAACACCTGCTCCAGTGAGTCTGAGAGAATCTGAAAGTCTTCATTTTTACTAATTGCGATAGCATACATGACCACAAAAAAAGCAAACATGATGGTCATGTAATCGGCATAAGAGACAAGCCAGCGTTCAGTATGTTGGTTTTTTGACGTGTTATGACGCAGACGACGGCGCATCATAATAAATTACTCGTCAACTAAGCTTGGGCGCTCTACACGGTACGCCTCAAGTTTTAGTTCGATATTTAGTGGGCTTTCACCTTGCGAAATAGCAATAATGCCTTCAGCAAGTAGTTCATGATACAGCATTTTTTGCTCAACTTGTTGCTTAAGTTTATTCGCCATCGGCAAGAATAATAAGTTAGCTAAACCAACACCGTAAATAGTAGCGATAAACGCAGTAGCCACACCGGCACCCAGTTTTTCAGGATCGGTGATAAATTGCATAGCCTGAATCAAACCGAGTACCGCACCTAGAATACCAATTGTAGGGCTATAACCGCCCATGGCTTCGTAAACTCGGCTTACCTCAAGTAAGCGCTCGCGCTCAAGCATTAAATCAATTTCAAGGGTATCTCTAAGCTTTTGCTCATCAACCCCATCAACAAGTAGACTCAATCCTTTTGCCGCATACGGGTCTGAATGCGACAGCGCATCAGACTCAAGGGCTAAGTATCCTTCTTGGCGTGCTTTGTGTGACCAACGCTTTACTTCTTCAATGGCTGCATCAATATCGTGATACGGCGGAAAGAACACCCAATGACTGATCTTCAGTGTTTTAGTAAAAACACTTGCAGGGGTTTGAAGCATCACAGCCCCAAGCGTACCACCGAGTACGATGATAAGCGCAGGACCATTAAACAGTGCAGAAACAACCCCGCCCTCTAATGCATAACCAAAGGCGATGGCACTTATCGCGACAATTAAGCCAAGAAAAGATAGCTTATCCACAGCCAGTCTCACGCGTTAGGCGAGCTGCAACATCAGTGAGTGCTAAGCTCTCGCTCGCTAGCCCCGCATTTGCAACAGCTTGTGGCATACCATACACCACACTGGTTTTTTCATCTTGCGCCCAAATAGTAGCACCGACTTGCTTAAGCATACGCGCACCATCACGGCCATCTGCGCCCATGCCCGTTAAAACTACAGCTAGCACATCACCACCAAAGGTTTTTGCAGCACTAGCAAAGGTGACATCAACGCTCGGTTTGTAAGTAATACGCGGACTGTCGTCTTCAAACACACGCAGTGTGCGAGAGCCGCCTCGTCCTTCTATTAGCATTTGTTGACCACCTGGCGCTAAATAAGCGGTACCAGGCACTAAACGGTCACCATTTTGCGCTTCTTTCACATTGATTCTGCATAAGCCATTAAGGCGTGCAGCAAAAGCAGGTGTAAACGCAGCTGGCATATGCTGAATAAGCAAAATAGGATGCGGAAAGTTAGCTGGCAGCTGAGTTAAAATTGTTTGTAGCGCTACAGGCCCACCGGTTGATGTGCCAATAGCAACTAACTGATATTGCTTGCCCGAAGCGCGAATGTTACTCGTACTCGAAGACGATGCGGCAGGCGAACTAGCAGGAGCTGGACGGCTAAAGCTGCGATCAGGTTGAACAATACCGCTACTCGTATTTGCAGTGCTACTGCTCCTTGGTGCAGGAGCCGGAGTTGGTCGCGAAATAGGTGCTGGGCGCGAAAAACGAGAAAGGCGACGGCGACCAATTTCTTTTACTTTATTTTGCAAAAGTGCGATTGCATCTTCATTGTTGCGTGCAATGTCTTCAAATTTTTTCGGTAAAAAATCTAACGCCCCAGCATCCAGTGCATCTAGGGTTGCGGTTGCACCATCACGAGTGAGTGATGAGAACATTAAAATAGGAGTTGGTGTTGCTGCCATTATTTCTTTTACGGCACTAATGCCATCAAGAACCGGCATTTCAACATCCATAGTAATTACATCAGGTTTTAGTTCACGGGCTTTATCTACCGCTTCACGACCGTTTACGGCAAAACCTATCACTTGAATATTGCTGTCTTGCTCTAAAATTTCGCTGACACGACGGCGAAAAAAGCTTGAATCATCAACAACTAATACTTTGACTGCCATTGGCACTCTCTTGTTTTATATCATTCAAAGTGCAGCTAAATACTGCACTTTATTATTTATTATTTATTATTTATTATTAGCCAACGTAGTGTTTAAGCATGCTAGGTACGTCGAGGATCAGTGCAATCCCACCATCAGAAGTAATTGTCGCACCTGCCATACCTGGTGTGCCTTGTAATAAGGCATCTAAAGGTTTAATAACAACTTCCTCTTGACCTATTAACGAGTCAACGACAAAGCCCACTTGCTTAGTACCTATTTGTACAATAACCACGTGGCCTTCTGCTTTACGCTCTTGGCGGTTGGCACCTTTTACTAACCAATGTTGTAAATAGAAAAGCGGGATCGCTTTTTCACGTACAATAATTGTCAGTTGGCCATCAACTACGTTAGTTTTAGTTAAATCAAGGTGGAAAATTTCGCTAACACCAGCAAGTGGTAATGCGAAGGTTTGCTCACCCACAACAACCATTAAGGTCGGTAAGATAGCAAGTGTTAATGGCACCTTGATTTCAAGTGCAGTACCTACACCCAGCTCAGACTGAATATTAACCGAGCCATTTAACTGAGTGATTTTAGTTTTAACAACATCCATGCCGACACCACGGCCTGAGATGTCAGAGATTTCTTCTTTGGTTGAGAAACCTGGTGCAAAGATTAAGTTGTACGCTTCGGTATCCGACAAGCGACTTGCTTGGTCGTGATCAATCACACCTTTGCTAATTGCGATTTTTTTCAGTTTCTCAGCATCCATACCTGCACCATCATCACGAATGGTTAGTAGGATGTGATCACCTTCTTGTGATGCCGAAAGCGTTACGGTACCTGTACGTGGTTTACCTGCGGCTTCACGCACGTCTGGCATTTCAATACCATGGTCAACAGAGTTACGCACTAAGTGCACCAATGGATCAGCAAGTGCTTCAACAAGGTTTTTATCTAAATCGGTTTCTTCACCAACTAGCTGCAGGTTAATATCTTTTTTCAAGCTACGGGCTAAGTCACGAACAACCCGTGGGAAACGGCCAAATACTTTCTTAATTGGCTGCATCCGGGTTTTCATCACCGCGCCTTGCAAGTCTGCGGTTACCACATCTAGGTTAGAGATGGCTTTACCCATTGACTCGCTATTGCTGTTATTAGCAAGGCTCACTAAGCGGTTTCGGACCAATACCAGCTCACCCACCATATTCATGATTTCATCGAGACGTTTAGTATCAACACGTACCGTTGTTTCTGCCTGTGGTGGTGGCGCTTTTTTCGGTGCAGCAGAAGCAGCAGGCGATTTTTCTGGTGCTTTTGCAGGTGCTGGAGCCGGTTTAGGCGCTGCGGCAGCAGGTTTAGGCGCAGGTGCCGGTTTTGATACTGCAGGCTGTGCTGGTTTTGCAGGTTCTGCTTTTGGTGGTTCAGGCGCTTTTTCTGGCGCAGTCGTTTCTAAAGACTGAGGAGCAGTACCTTTACCATGTAATTCATCAAGCAGTGCTTCAAACTCGTCATCGCTAATTTCATCGTCTGAGTCATTGCTTGAAGGTTCTGCTGCAGACGCCTGAGGAGCAGCCTGTGCAGGCTTTGTAGCTTCAGACTGAGCAGGAGTATCTTGTTTTACTTCACCAAAGTTACCAACGCCATGCAGTTCGTCTAATAAGCTGTCAAATTCATCATCGGTAATATCGTCACTGTCATTGCTTACAGTATCTGCAGCAGGTGCTGCTGGGCCTTGGCCTTTACCATGAAGTTCATCTAGTAGGCTTTCAAATTCGTCTTCGGTGATTTCGTCAATATTTTGTGACTCAGCGTTGCTATCTGCAAGACCGCCGCCATCAAATAACATATCAAACGCAAATGGGTCATCTTCATCGATGTTGTCTGTTGTTGTTTCTGCTGTGACTTCAGGCGTATCAACAACTGGCTCTTCAACTGCGGGTTCTTCAGGTGCAACTGCAACAACGTCTGCTACAGATAAATCTTCACCTGCAAGCTCTTCTGCAGTCGGTGGCTGACTTAATTTATGAAGGACTTCTAATAGGGCTGGGTCTGCAGGCTCTGGCTGTTCGCGATTTTGAATCGTAGCGAACATTTCGTTGATAGTGTCGAGAGCCTGTAAAATTACGTCCATTAGTTCTGGTGTTACACTGCGCAGACCTTGGCGTAATAAATCGAAAACATTCTCTGCACCATGACACGCATCTACAAGTTCAGTCATACTTAAGAAGCCTGCACCACCTTTAACAGTATGGAAGCCTCTAAAAATGGCGTTTAATAGATCTTTGTCTTCTGGGTTGTTTTCAAGCTCGACTAATTGCTCTGACAAAAGCTCTAAGATTTCTCCTGCTTCAACAAGGAAATCCTGTAATATATCTTCATCGACTTCAAAGCTCATGCAGCTACTCTCCTCTTAGAAGCCCAGGCTTGATAATAGATCATCGACTTCATCTTGTCCTGAGACAACATCATCGCGAGACTCTTTATCAATAATTGGCCCTTCAGGACCTGCTAGTGTGTCACTTGTTGCAGGTGCTTTTTCTATGGCCTGTTTTTCTTGTTGTTGATGACCATCTTCTTGACTGCCAAACACAGTTAAGAGATTAATTAAACTGTCTTCTACCTCTCGCACCAACTCAATAACACGGCGAATAACTTGTCCGGTTAAATCCTGATAATCCTGCGCCAACAGCACATTAGTCATCAAACCTTGGAGCTCATCGGTTTTGGTATGCGAGTTATTCATGAACTTATCTAAGCTATGACATAACGATTTAAATTCACCGAGTTCAATTTCTCGGTTCATTAAACGATCCCACGTAGGTTTGATTGCGGCAATTTCATCAGCAAGTTGTTGCGCTATTGGTAAACTTGCTTCAACCGCATCCATGGTTTTATTGGCGGCGCTTTCTGTCATTTCCATAACATAATTTAAGCGCTGCTTAGCGTCTGGGATCGCTTCGGTAGTTAAATCAGTGAGACGAGTATCTAGGTCAAAGTTTTTTAATGCTTCATGAAGCTGACGCGTCAATTTGCCGACTTCAGCAAACAACTCTGATTGTTCTTTTGATGCAGCGTCAAGAATGAGCTTATCCGCTTTTTCTTGTTCACCATTTTCAAGATACTCAACAAGTTGACGAGCTTGCTCTAAACTTATTTGAGGCGCAGCAAGTGCTGACATAAGCCTCTCCCCTTAGATTAACCTAGACGTTCAAACACTTTTTCCAATTTGGTTTTAAGTGTCGCAGCAGTGAATGGTTTAACGATATAGCCATTTACACCTGCTTGAGCAGCAGCAACAATTTGTTCTTTTTTCGCTTCAGCTGTCACCATTAAAACAGGAATATGCTTAAGGCTATCATCAGCACGAATTGCACGTAACAAATCAATACCTTGCATACCAGGCATGTTCCAATCTGTTACAACAAAATCAAATTCTTGATTTTGTAGCATTGGCAATGCTGTTGAACCGTCGTCAGCTTCCTGCACATTGGTAAAACCTAAATCCCTTAATAGATTTTTAATGATACGTCTCATTGTAGAAAAATCATCAACAACAAGAATTTTCATGTTTTTATCCAAAACATCCTCCGGTGAGGTTTGAACCTTTATTTACTTACTACTAATTAATCCAGTCATTGATTTTTGCTTTGAGCTTAATCATCGCCTGACCATGTATTTGACTCACACGCGACTCGCTAACATCGAGTATGTGTCCTATTTCTTTTAAGTTCATTTCGTCGTTGTAGTACAAAGACAAAACGAGAGCATCTCTTTCTGGTAACGATTGGATAGCCGTTAATAGAGACTGGTTAAACCGCTCATTTTTAACGTTATTAAACGGTTTGTCTAGTCCTAAATCCTGACCTACTGGTGTGATAACGTCTTCATCTACACCTAAATCTTCAATACCTAATACTTTACTCGAATTTACATCATGTAGAATATGATGGTACTCATCTAGCGTAATATCAAGTTTTTCAGCGACTTCAGTATCTTTGGGCTCACGATTTAAAGAGCTTTCTAATTCGGAAATGGTTTCAGCCACAAGGCGGGCATTTCGGTGAACAGAGCGTGGCGCCCAGTCACCTCTACGAATTTCGTCTAACATCGCACCACGAATACGAATTCCAGCGAAGGTTTCGAAACTAGCACCTTTGCTAGCATCAAAGTTTTTTGACGCTTCAATTAGGCCTATCATGCCTGATTGAATTAAATCATCGAGTTGCACACTGGCAGGTAAACGAGCAATTAGATGGCATGCCACTTTTTTGACTAAAGAGGCATGTTTTTCGACAATCGCATTTAAATTCTGTGCTGATTGATATCCCATCGCTTTATTCACCGATGTTGTCATAGTTAGCCGTTTACTAGTTTTTCAATAAAAAATTCTAAATGGCCAGACGGTTGATTAGGGATCGGCCACTTAACTGCTTTTGTTGCTAATGTTTTAAACGCCACCGCTGCCGGAGAGTTTGGGAATAATTCAACAATCACCTTTTGACGTCGCGTAGATTTACGCATGTTCTCGTCATAAGGAATGGTTGCTACCAACTCCATTGAAACATCTAAAAAACGATCCGTTACTTTTGAAAGTTTAGCAAATAATTCTTGCCCTTCACGCAAACTGCGCACCATATTGGCAACAATTTTAAATTTATATACGCCATGCTCACGGCTAAGCACTTTAATAAGTGCGTAAGCATCAGTAATTGAGGTAGGTTCATCGCATACAACCACAACAACGTCTTGGGCTGCACGAGAAAAGCTTAATACCATGTCAGAAATACCTGCGGCGGTATCAACAATTAATATATCAAATTCGGTGTTTAACTCGCTAAAAGCGCGAATAAGGCCTGCATGCTCAGATGGCGTTAATTCAACCATACTTTGTGAACCAGACGTCGCTGGTACAATTTTGATGCCCGCAGGGCCTTCAACAAGAATTTCGTCAAGCTCACACTCGCCTGACAAAACATGAGATAAATTACGTTCAACACGAAGGCCAAGCATTACGTCACAGTTTGCCAAACCTAAATCGGCATCTAATACTAATACACGATTTCCTTGCTGACCTAATGCGATTGCGGTATTGAGTGAAACGTTGGTTTTACCCACTCCACCTTTACCGCCAGTAACAGCGATAACTTTAACGCCACTATTATTATTTTGATTCATTTTGCGCAGGCCGCTTGCTTGATCTAATACTGTATTAATCATACATCCCTACTGTGTTCGACGCTACTGCTTGACGTCTTGAATGTTGTGCTTTTGCTCGTTTTAAATACAATTGTTCAGCTTTTTTCACTAGTTTTTCAGCATTCGCTACGCGAATATCCTCAGGAACGCGCTGACCGTTAGTAAGATACCCTATTGGCAGGCGATTTTGAATCGCTATGCTAATAATCTCACCTAAACTTAAAGATTCATCCAATTTAGTGAAGATACAGCCACTTAGGTGAACCTTTTTAAAGTGTCTTACGGTTTCTTGCAACACATTTATCTGTGCTGTAGCACTTAATACTAAATAACTACGAATATCAACACGCTGATTACGCATTAGGGTATTTAACTGCTCAGTTAAACGTAAATCACGTTGGCTCATACCCGCTGTGTCTATTAATACTAGACGCTTATTACGTAAATGGTATAACACTTCAGCTAATTCATTCGCATCTTTTACCTGCTTAACACCACAGCCAATAATACGACCATAAGTAGCCAATTGTTCGTAGGCACCAATTCTGTAGGTATCAGTGGTGATCAACGCCACTTTATCAGCACCATATTTTTGTGCACCCAGTGCAGCTAATTTTGCAACTGTGGTTGTTTTACCAACGCCTGTTGGACCCACTAATGCGAATACACCACCTTGACGCAGGATTTCGTTATTCGTTGTATGCATTTGGTTTTCAACCATTTGCAGAAGTGCTTGCCACGCTTGTTGACGTGATACATCGTCAGGAATGAAACACGCCATTTGCTCAGCAACATCACGTTCAATGCCCATACCTGCTAAGCGGTCAATCATACATGCACGAGTCGGATCGCGGCGCGCCATATCTTGTTGCATTAGGCCAGATACTTGGTGTTCAAGTAATTGACGAATCGCATTCATTTCTTCGCGCATAGTCGTCATTTCTGATTGATTCGCAGGTGCTGAGTTTTTGTGCTCGGCTGGTGAATCTAAATCATCAAAACCAGAATCTAAGTCGTCATCAAAACCTAAGCTATGTGCTTGAGTTTGTACACGAGGTGCTGCTTGCTGTTGATAACGAGGAGCTTGCTTATATTCAGGCTGTTGCTGCTCAAAGCTTGGCTCTTTTGGTTGATAGTGTTCACTCGTATCAATACCAGATTGACTAAACATTGACGCAAGCTCTGGCGAACGAGGGCGTGGGGCTTGACGCTCAAGTAACGCTTGTAGGCTATCAGCAACTTTCGCTTGCGGCTCAGGTTTAGCACGCATTGGCTCAGGTTTAACAAAATTATGCTCTGGAGCAGGTGCTGATTGTGCCACGGCTGGTTTAGCTTCGGCTTTCGGGGCTGCTTTGTCGTAATCAACAGCTGCAACGATTTCAACGCCGTTAGCAAGCTTTTTGTTCGACATAATAACCGCATCAACACCTAGTTCATCTTTCACTTCTTTCAGTGCTGTGCGCATATCTTTAGCAAAAAAACGTTTAATTTTCATGGTTCAACCCCTTTACTATCCTATTGTTGGCCTACTGAGCTGACAATCTTAATCTGTCTTTCGTCTGGTACCTCTTGGTAAGACATCACCCTTAAACCTGGGATGGTGTACTTAACGAAGCGAGATAACACAGTTCTTAACATTCCTGACGTTAACAGTATCGAAGGTTCACCGGCCATTTCTTGGTTTTGATGCGCTTCATTCAATGATTGTTGAAGTCGCTCTGCAAGGCTTGGCTCTATTCCGGCACCTTCGTCACCTGCATTCTGAAGTGACTGATGCAACATCTGTTCCAACTCAGGCGCCAAGGTTATGACAGGGATCTCAGAAGACATACCAACAGCGTCTTGAACGATTAGTCTGCGCAGTGAAATTCGCACTGCAGCCGTTAGTACATCTGGGTCTTGGCTACGTGGGCCATACTCAACAAGGGTTTGAACAATCGAGCGCATATCGCGAATTGCCACCCCTTCATTGAGTAAGTTTTGTAGCACTTTTACGATAGTAGTAAGTGGTAATACGTCAGGAACCAGTCCTTCAACAAGACGTGGATGACTCTTCGCTAACATATCTAGTAAATTTTGTACTTCTTCATGACCAAGTAGTAAAGCAGCACTGTTAGTAAGTAACTGGCTAATATGAGTTGCAACCACAGTTGCAGAATCAACGACGGTATAGCCAAGTGATTGAGCTTCATCTTTTTGGTCAGGTTTGATCCACACCGCATCTAATCCAAATGCAGGGTCTGTAGTGGCAACCCCTTTGATTGGACCAAATACTTGGCCCGGATTAATCGCTAACTCATCACCATGCTTAAGCTCACCCTCACCGCTTGAAACACCCATCATAGTAATTCTGTAAGCGTTAGGGTCGAGCTCTAAATTATCGCGAATATGCACAGGAGGTACCAAGAAACCAAGTTCCTGAGAAAGCTTCTTACGCACACCTTTAATACGATTTAACAGTTCACCACCTTGAGATTGGTCAACAAGTGGAATTAAGCGATAACCCACTTCTAAACCAATAACATCAACTTGCTGAACATCATCCCAACCCAGTTCTTTTTGTTCTTGTTTGTTGGCAACACCTGTACCTGGTGCACCACCATTTGCTTCTTGCTCTGCTTTTTCGGCTTCTGCTTTGGCTTTTTGTTGTTGTGTGAAATAAGCAAGGTAACCGAGTAATGCACCTAAGCTTAAAAATGCAATATGCGGCATACCTGGTACAAGACCCATGATGATCAAAATACCCGATGCAATATAAAGTGATTTTTCGTTACCTAGCTGTGTCTTAACTTGATCGCCCATATTGTGCGATTCATTTTGACGGGTAACAACGATTGCGGTACCGATTGACAGTAATAGTGAAGGTAGCTGTGCAACTAGACCATCACCAATGGTTAGCAAGGTGTACACTTCCATCGCACGGCTGAACGATAAATCATGTTGGATCATACCAACAAATAAACCACCAACGATATTAATCACGAGAATAACGATACCCGCTATCGCATCGCCTTTTACGAACTTACTTGCACCATCCATTGAACCATAGAAATCGGCTTCACGAGTAACTTCTTCACG
Organism: Pseudoalteromonas sp. BZA4; assembly: GCF_040104395.1. Lineage (NCBI taxonomy): Bacteria > Pseudomonadati > Pseudomonadota > Gammaproteobacteria > Alteromonadales > Pseudoalteromonadaceae > Pseudoalteromonas > Pseudoalteromonas sp. BZA4. The sequence continues at coordinate 22,927 of NZ_JBECOT010000029.1, read as the reverse complement.
ACGTTCACGGGCTTGTTCTGCACTGATGAAACCGGCGTTTAAGTCAGCATCAATCGCCATTTGTTTACCTGGCATTGCATCAAGAGTAAAGCGAGCTGATACTTCAGAAATACGGCCAGCACCTTTGGTGATAACCACAAAGTTAATAATGATTAAAATTAGGAAGACCACTAAACCAACTGCATAGTTACCGCCGATAACCACCGAGCCAAAGGCCTCGATAACTTTACCGGCTGCATCTCCACCGTTATGACCTTCTAGCAATACCACACGGGTACTGGCGACATTCAGTGCTAAGCGCATGATGGTTGCAATTAGTAGAACCGCAGGGAACATACCAAATTCAAGTGGTTTCATGGTGTAAACAGTAACTAGTAACACCACCAGTGCTAACGCGATATTAAACGAAAATAGAATATCTAAAAGAAATGGCGGCAGGGGTAAAATCACCATGCCCAGCGCAGCAAGTACCATTAACGGCGTGCCGATACCCTTCGCATACTCTTTTTTATCTCTGTTAAGTTGTTGTAATACCGCTTTAAATTCCATAATTCAACAATTTCAAAAAATTGACACTACACGGAATTTGCAATAACTATTCCAAGTTATAAATTTACTGTTTAGTATTTGTAGGCATCGGGTATTGGGAGCTTTTTATTAAGTGGTACAGGGCGTTTACCGCGCCCTTTTTGGAAGCGTTTTAACTGGAAGACATAAGCTAGCACTTGCGCAACGGCAGTGAATAGCTGATCGGGTATTTGATTGCCCACATCAGTGGTGTGATACAGCGCACGTGTAAGCATGGGTGATTCAACAATTGGCACGTCATTACCCTTGCCTACTTTACGAATTTGCATAGCAAGCTCGTCCACGCCTTTGGCAAGAACAATAGGCGCACCCGCTTTAGCTGTATCGTATTTTAGTGCTACAGCATAATGGGTCGGGTTGGTTACGATCACATCGGCATCAGGCACGTCTTGCATCATACGCCTTTGCGACATTTCACGCTGAGTACGACGAATACGCGCTTTTATTTGTGGATCACCCTCAGAATTTTTGTATTCGTCTTTCACCTCTTGTAGAGTCATTTTAAGCTCTTTGTGGTGCTTATGACTCTGAAAAGGAGCATCAATTGCGGCAATGAGTATTAAAGTACAGGTTAAGCCTAAAAACATCCAAGCGAGAATTTCAAGCGCGTGAATGATATTTCCAGGTGCACTTTCAATACTTAAATGTAATATTTCATCAAAGAAGGTATTAATTAAAAACACCGCAAAGCCAGCAACCACAGCAAATTTTAAAATAGACTTAACTAGCTCTACTCCTGCTTGAGGGCCAAGCATACGTTTAATACCTTTAGCCGGCGACATCTTACTTGCTTTTGGTGCTGCCGCTTGCCAACTAAAGTTAAAGCCCCCCAGTAAAGTGTTCCCAACAAAAGCGGCTATCACGATGATCAACACAAACATTGCCATAGGAAATAACAACGCATCCGCAACAATTCCCCACACTGAAAACATTTTAGTGGTGTCGTAGGTTTCATTACGATTAAGGCTTAATAAGCGCCCCATCACATTATAAAGACCTTTGCCAATTTCAGGACCATAAAGTAATAGTGATACTGCCGAGAAGATAAGCACAAACATGGTACCTAACTCTTTCGAGCGGGCAACCTGGCCTTTTTTCTTGGCGTCGTCTATTTTCTTCCCGGTGGGTTCTTCGGTTTTTTCTTGACCAGAATCTTCAGCCATGGCGTGCTCCTAAGGTGTACAACCAACAAGGCTGCACATTAACTCAACCATTTTTAACCACTGAAACTCAAATTGAGTCATAAAGTTGCCTAATGTTGCCCAAATAATCACGAGCCCAGCTACTAAGGTAAACGGAAAACCTATCGAAAAAATATTTAACTGCGGTGCAGCACGGGTCATTACACCAAACGACATATTAATAACCAACATAGCTGTCAGTGGCGCTAAAGCAAGCACCAAGGCTGTAGTAAACATCCAGCCGCCCCAAGTAACGATATCCCAGTAATGATCAACCGCCCACCAATTGCCATCAATTGGCAGTACTTCAAAGCTATGAATGACCATTTGAATCATCATTAAATGACCATTAAAAACGAAAAATAGTAAGGTAGCCAAGATTAAATAAAATTGCCCTACAGCGGGTACACTTAGGCCATTAGATGGATCAACGACGGACGCAAAACCAAGACCGGTTTGCATCGCGAGTATTTGCCCAGCAAGAATAAAGGTATTTAGTAATAGGATTGAAGCAAAGCCTATCGCCACACCAATAAGCATTTGCTGAATGACCACGAGAATCATTTCAAACGAGAATAGGTTATTAAAAGTCGCAGGGGGCAGCATAGGTACAGCAACAAAGGTGACAACCACAGCTAAGCCGAGTTTAATTCGTGTTGGTACATTCTTGGCACCAAGACCTGCCATGATCATGATCATTGAGCTAATACGCACTAATGGCAGCAAGAAATCGCTGAGCCATTGAATAATGACCGCAAAGGGAAACTCCATTTACCCAGCAATCTCAGGAATAGAAAGAATTAAGCGGTTAAAAAAATCCATAAGTTCTTGCGTGAACCAATGGCCACCTAATATCAATGCACTTATGGTAATTAGCAAACGAGGTAAAAAGCTTAATGTTTGCTCATTGATAGATGTTGCCGCTTGGAAAACAGCAACAACAAGACCAACCAATAAGCCAGGTACCACGATTGCCGACACTAACTTTATGACTAAAAACAGTGCGTCACTGAGTATATCGACAAAAATTTCTGGTTCCATTTTGTCTCCCCTACCTAATTATGTGTCTTGAATTGCATTGTTACACCCCGAGCCCAAAGCTCTTCGCCAGTGTGCCCATCACAAGGCCCCAGCCATCTACTAATACAAACAGCATGATTTTAAACGGTAAAGATACAATCATCGGCGAAAGCATCATCATACCCATGGCCATTAATACGGAGGCCACTACTAAATCCACAATCAAAAAGGGAATGAAAAACATAAAACCAATGATAAAGGCCGTTTGCAATTCACTGGTAACAAACGCGGGGATCAATACAATCAACGGCGTGTCTTCTGGCGAATCTAATTGCTCATAACCCGCTATTTTCGCAAAGGTCTCTAAATCTTTTATACGAACTTGCGAGAGCATAAACGCTTTCATTGGCTCTTTGGCAAGTTCTAATGCTTGCACTGAGGTAACTTGTTCATTCAAGTACGGCTCAATAGCACGCTCATTCACCTGCTGATAAATTGGCGCCATAATAAAAATACTCAAAAACAGCGACATGCCTAACAAAATTTGATTCGATGGTGTTTGTTGTAAGCCTATTGCTTGGCGTAATATCGCCAGAACCACAATAATCCGTGTAAATGAAGTCATCATAATGACCGCTGCCGGAATAAAACTCAGCGCCGTCATAATCGCTAACACTTGTAGCGTCACGGAGTAATCTTGAGAGCCATCAGGGTTGGTGGTAATGGTCAGTGCTTCTATGCCTTCAGCGTTAACCGATGGCAAAAACAACACACTTGCTAAAATAAGTATCCACTTGATCATAGCGTTAATTCTTTTTATTTGAAGGTGATTGTGGGTTCAGCAACTTACCAAATTTTTTGGCAAGTTCTGGCAGTTCTTTTTCTTGTAATGGTGTTTCTAGTTTATGCAGGTAGTTAATACTATGCGGGGTCACACCAATTAAGTGCTGAGCGTTATCGATTTCAATGACCATCAAGCGCTCACGAGAGCCTAAAGGCAAACTGCGCACTACTTTAAATTCATCACTATTAGCAAGATTTGGATTAAGTTTTTTAACCAAAAAAGCCAAAGCAATAATAACCACCAGCACTAAAAGCAAAGACATCACCATAGACAGTAAATCTGCCGTCGGTGATGCCGTAGGAAATGCAGTGCTCGACGCACTTGTTAAAGCGACTAAAGCATTCATCGTAACTTTTTAATACGCTCAACTTGGCTGATAACGTCCGTTAAACGAATACCGAACTTATCGTTTACGACAACCACCTCACCATGCGCAATCAGGGTGCCATTAACCAATACATCAAGTGGCTCACCAGCGACTCGGTCTAGTTCTACCACTGAACCTTGGTTAAGCTGTAATAAGTTACGAATGTTGATTTTTGAACGACCCACTTCCATCGAAATAGTAACTGGAATGTCCAAGATGGTATCAAGTTTACGTTTTTCGTCGCCAGACAGCTCATGTCTTTCATCTTTTAACTCATCAAGCTCCGCTACAGCAGCATCACCTGAGCCACCCTCAGCTTCTTCAGCTTCGGCTAGTGCCGCAGCCCATTCGTCCATTGTATCTTGATCATCACTCATTATGTTTAACCTTATAAATCGACTACCAGTCTAAATCTACACCTTCAGATAGATGTAGATCTTCTTCTAGTTCTGCTAATTCTGCATCTGAATCCAGTTTTTTGCCACCTTTTGTGAACACATGTAGTTCTGACTTAACTGATTCAGGGCGTTTAATTTTTTCGCTAATTTGTAGTGCCACATTGTCACGAGAGCGGCCCATTTTCGCTCTAAAGGTCGGCAATTCTTCTACAAATACGGTGATATGTTCTGGCATTTCAACAGGGATAATATCGCCAGCTTTAAGCTCCATAATCTGTTGTAGCGTTAGATCAACTTCAAGCAATTGAGTCGATAAATCGACCTCAACATCCATGATCTCATCACGTAATGCTTTACTCCAACGTAAGTCAGTGTCTTCGGTGTCTGATTGCACACCGGCATCGAGTAATTCACGGATTGGCTCAAGCATCGAATAAGGTAATGCGATATGGAAATCACCGCCACCACCATCTAGCTCAATATGGAAAGAGCTAATAACAACCACTTCAGTTGGACTTACGATGTTAGCCATCGCTGGGTTAACTTCTGAGTCAAGGTACTCAAAAGACACATCCATTACCGGCGCCCATGCTTCTTTATAATCTTCGAAGATGATTTTAAGCAGCATTTGAACAATACGGCGTTCTGTTGGGGTAAATTCACGGCCTTCTATTTTTGCATGATAGCGGCCATCACCACCAAAAAAGTTATCCACTAAAATGAATACTAATCGGGCTTCCATGGTAATTAGGCCGGTGCCCTTCAACGGACGAAAACGTACCATGTTCAAACTAGTTGGCACGAATAAGGTATGAATATATTCGCCAAATTTAATCATTTGTACGCCGTTAATCGACACCTCAGCGGTGCGGCGCATCATGTTAAATAGGCTAATTCGCATATGACGGGCAAAACGTTCATTCACGATCTCCAAGGTCGGCATACGACCCCGAACAATACGATCTTGTGATGAGAAGTCATACTGTAAGGTATTACTGTCTAAGTCATCACCTTCGTGAATATCTTCCTCTTCGACTTCATCAACGCCATGTAAGAGCGCATCAATTTCGTCTTGAGATAATAAATCGCTCACGCTGACCCCTTATTGCATCACAAAGCCGGTAAATAATACCCGCTCTATCACTTTGCTACCTTCAACATCACTTAATGCTGATTGTACTTTTTCAAGTGCAGCAACACGTACTGACTCTTTACCTTCACTGGTACCTAATTCATCTGCGGTCGTTGTTGAAAGAACGCCAAGTAAGGTACTTTCGATAAGTGGAATATGCTTTTTGGCAGTTTCTTCGTTCACTTCACCGCGAACAAGTAGCTGAACTTTTATTTGTACAATTCGGTCGCGACTAGCACCGGGTACATTAAATACAAATGGGCGTGGCATTGCGACATACAGAGCCGAACCAATCTGTGCAGAGCTAGATGGTGCAGCAGCCTCTGTCACTGTGGTTTCATCTGCTAGGCTTTCTTCAGGGGCATCATCGCCCATAAATAAAAAGTAACCCGCAGCAGCACCAGCAATCAACACTACAGCTGCAATGATGATAATCAGCTTCTTTTTGCCTTTACCCGTATCTTCTATTTCTAAATTTGCTTCTTCGGCCATTGTCACTTCCCTCAAAGTTACAGCAAGCTGTTTATCGCGCTGTAACTATTTTATTTCTTATAATAGCAGGACTTATGCATAGTAATCTATTGATGATGAAGATTGTTTTCGAGAAGTTTCTGCGCTTTGTGCTGTTACTTCTGGCTGCTGCTCCTCAGCTTGTTGATTTCCAGCAAGCTGACCTTGCCCAGACTGCTCTTGTTGTTGCTCAGGGTTACCCTGCTGAATACTACTTTCACCAAGTTCAATACCTTGCTGTGCAAGCATTTCTCGTAAACGTGGCATTGATTGCTCTAAAGCTTCTTTAGCCTGCTGATTTTGAACAACAAAATTAATTTGAGCTTGCTCCGCATCGCTACGTATACGAATTTGCATACTGCCCATTTCTGGCGGATCTAAGCGAATTTCAGCTTCTTTATTATTAATATTTAGTAACGCGCTAACTCGCTCTTGAAGCATCTTTGCAGCATCACTTTTTATGATATTAATCGCTTGCATTACACCAGGGTCAACATTCATCGATTTAGATTGAGTCTGAGTTTGCGCAGTTGTTTGTGTATGCATTGTTTGTACGTCTAGTGCTTGCTCATATTGCTGATGAGCCATCTCATAGGCACCTGGTTGTGTTGTTGCATTTGCTTGAGTCGTTAGCTGAGTAAATAATTGAGCTACACGCACAGTAACAGTTTCCTGTGTACGTTCTGTATTAATTTTTGTATCAAGCTCTGTGGTTACTTCTTCACTAGCAACTACTTTTGTCACATCGGCTGTAATTTGCGCGGTATTATTTGGTTTCGCTTTATTATTTTCAACATTAACTGTTGCTGCGGTTACTGGCATCGCAGTACTGGCTGTTGCAGGGGCATTAATAGCCTCTGTCAGCACAGTTTGAGCTGCAGCTAACTTTTCGTACTGAGCGGTGCCCGGCGTTAACATTTGCAGCTGAGTGTTCACTTTGTTTAACAGTGCTTGCTGCTCATCCTTAGTCAGCGCCGTGATTTGCTTTTCTACGCCTGTAGGTAATTTGTTATCGAGAGCCTTATTGTCAGCTAATTTAGCATCTTGTTTTGCCTGGCTTTCTTCAGCAATGTCTTGCTCTACAGCAAGTTGTGATACAGGACTCTGTGCAGTTTGCGTTGTAGACTTACTACGCATCACATCAGTCAATAGCGACTTGATTGTTGCCACCTCATCAGCACCAAGCTTATTATCAGCTTTAAGTTGATTTATTTGTTGCTCAAGTTGCTTTTGTTGCTCAGAGGTTAGCGATAAACCTTTAGCGAACTCACTTACAGCCTGCCCATCGCCACTTTGTACTTTGGCCAGCAAGCTAACGATTGACTTATCTGTTACTGGTTTATCTAAAACTGGTTTTTCTGTTACGGCTTGATCAATTTTGGCAGCTGCGTCAGCTGGTTGGTCTGGCACTTTTGCCGTGCCAGCTTCAATGTTTTTAGCAATGCTTTGCTCAGCACTGAAATTTGCTGCCGTTTTGTCAGTGTAGCTTTGTGTTTGTTTTGAATTAACTTCAGCTATTTTTGTATCTACTTGATCATCGCTATTTAAATCTGCAACCACCTTATTTAAAACAGTTTTACTTGTCTCATTTACGCCAAGCTCTTTGCCTTCAGATGTTTTTGCAGCGTCTGAATTCACAGTCTGTTTTTGAGCGCTATTTAACAGAGCGTCTACATCAACTGTGGTTTCTTTGTTGTCAGTTGCTTGTGTTGCACTGGCAAAGTTAGCTACCTGAGGTTTTGTATCCGGTGTATTAACAGCTGAAACACCCTGCTTTTCTTTGTCTGTTAATGGACCATCAACAATCGGAGTCACACTATCTTTTGGTGGTAAATCGCCAATCGCTTTTAGCTGGCTATCTACCGCTGTCGCAACTTTAGACTTATGTAATAAGCTTGCTATTGAACTGTCGCCTTCAGCGTCGGCTTTTGAATCATCGGTTTGTGCAACGTCTGTCATCGGTGAAGGTATAACAGGTGTAATGGTATCGATTGGGGTTGGTTTTTTATCAACAACTACTGGGCTAAAGTCATTATTTTCAATCAATTTATTAACACGTGTACTCATAGCTTGAGCTGCATTAATTTGCGAAAGCAGTGAGTTTTCTTCATCTTCTACAAGTGCAAGTTCATCACTTGGCTCTTTAGTTACAGCTTCATTACGAATATCTGGACTTGTTTTAGATTGCTGCTGTGTAGACGTGGTAGCAGTTGCAACTTTAGCATCAGCAGTTGTGTTTTCATCACCTAATTTGGCATCTGATTTAGGCTCTTCAGAAATACTGATAGCTTTAGTTTCATCAACAGAATGAGTATCTGCATCACTTTTTGTTTGAGGGGTGGTATTTGCTTGCGCGTTTGCCGCTTCACTTGCTTCTGTAAGTGAAGTTAAAAAACTTAAGCCAGATGCTTTGTCGCTAGACTCTGAGTCTTTGCCTGAAAAACCAGTACCTTGCTCAGTTTTAACCTGCAAATTGATATCACTGATCGCCATAATTCACCTAAAACTAAAGAGGCAATTTGCCGCCGCAAGTGCCAAAATTAATGCTACTGGTTAGGTAAATGCAATTAACATGCCTAAAAAAGATAGTGTTTTAGAGATGTGCGTTTTTAAGTTGACGTTGATAAAACTGATTTGAAGCGAACTCATCCAGCATTTTTTGCTCCGCTTTAGCCACTTGCATTGCTTGTTTTTCAGCTTGCTTTTCGATTAATTTCGCCACTGCTTTTGCTTTCACTTGCTGTTTTAACCACAATGCTTTGCGCTGCGTAACAACCTGTTTTGCAGTATTCACTGTGCTGGCTTGCTGGCGTATCGCTTCTTCAATTTTTGCGATAAAGGCATGATATTGACTAAACCCAGCACTAGACAAACCAGAGCGACCTTTCAAATGCAACTGCTGAGAATACTCCATGCGAAAGTTATTCAGCCCTTGCAGTTTTTGTTGATTACTTTGTAAGTGCTGCTGGGCTTTTAAATAATCCATGCGTAAAGATTCTTCTTTATCGCTCTCAAGCTTTAGCAATAAATCAAGTTTACTTTGAGCCATTAACCTTGTCCTAATAACTGCGCAAGACCTTGTAGACCATCATCATAACTGATCACATCTTTCATGCCTTGCTGAAGGAATTGATTCACACGTGGCATCATATTAATTGCTTGGTCAAGCATAGGGTCGGTGCCTTTTTGGTACGCACCTAGTGTGATCATATCTTTGTTCTGTTGGTACATTGAATACACTTGTTTTAGCACACGAGCTTGTTGCATATGCGCTTCAGATACAACTTGTGGCATAACACGAGAAATCGATTTTTCGATATCAATAGCCGGATAATGACCACTGTCAGCTAAATCTCGAGATAAAACAATGTGGCCATCTAATATAGCGCGAGCAGAGTCAGCAATTGGATCTTGCATATCATCCCCTTCACTAAGCACAGTGAAAAACGCGGTGATTGAACCTTGCCCTTCACCACCATTACCGGCACGTTCCACCAGCGCAGGCAGTTTAGCAAATACTGAAGGCGGATACCCCTTAGTCGCAGGAGGCTCGCCAACTGCTAAGGCAATTTCACGTTGCGCCATGGCATAACGGGTAACGGAGTCAAGTAATAACAATACGTTAAGACCTTGATCGCGAAAGTATTCCGCAATGGTCACTGCACTTTCACAGCCTTTTAAACGCATTAATGGTGAAGCATCCGCAGGAGCTGCAACCACCACTGAGCGCTTACGCCCTTCAACACCTAAAATTTCTTCAATGAACTCTTTTACCTCACGACCACGTTCACCCACAAGACCTACCACAATTACATCTGCTTCAGAGCCGCGAGTCATCATACCCAGTAATACTGATTTACCGACACCAGAGCCTGCAAACAGACCCATACGCTGTCCTTGACCTACGGTAATAACGGAGTTGATGGCTCTTACACCTACATCCATCGGTTGACTAATTGGTCGTCTTGCAAGAGGGTTAATTGAGTTTTGCGCAAACTTTAAGTGATGCTCAGCATTAATGGCACCTAAGCCATCAAGTGGCCGACCTAGGCCATCCACTACACGGCCAAGTAAGCTCATGCCGACGGGCAACCCAGTTTCATTTAGCTTTGGGATAACTCGTGCACCAGGCAGTACGCCAGAGATGTGATCATTTGGCATCAAGTAAAGTGTTTGGTCATTAAAACCAACGACTTCAGCATCAACAAAGCCGTTAATGGTTTCAATTTTACATTGACTGCCAACAGGTGCTCTAAGCCCTTTTGCTTCTAGCGTTAAACCAACGACACGTGTCAGAATACCGGCAACAGCTGGTTTTGGGGCCTTGATATTTTTTTCATAGCGCTGTAAGCGTTCGCTTAGAGTCATTGATTGAGCACTCATAATGAGCCTAAAAAGTGTTAGATACCACTGCTATGCAAAAAGTTTTCCAACGTTTCTTTGACGCGTGTTTTTAATGTCATATCGAGGGATGATTGCGGGGTTTTAATTTCGCAGCCACCCCGTTCTAAAGTCGGCTCTGCAACTAACTGCCAATGATTATCTGCGATAGTTTGTTCGCCATAACTTTCGGTAATTAAAGTAATATCATCAGGATGTAAGTGAATACGTACTTTCGCTTGTTCTTCACCTAACGCATCAATAGCTTGCTTCAAAGCATGTAAAATGACTTCAGGTGAGGTTTTAATTTCTTGGTAAACTAAAACTTCAGTTAACATTACAGCTAACTGCACTAACTGCTTTTCGGCACTTTCATCGACTTTAGATAATGGTTGAGAAAGGCTATCAAGTAAGCTTCTTAAGTTGGTCAGCTGCTCTTCTAAAATAGGCTTTATTTCTTCTTGGCCTTGCTCCTTACCAAGCTCAACACCTTCTTTAAAGCCAGCTTCTTTTCCCTCATGTGCGCCTTTTTCAAAACCATCTATATAGCCTTGCTCATGGCCTTGCTTTAGCCCTTCTTCATAGGCATCTTGACGGATTTTTTCAAGCTCAGCCATGGTCAATGACGGAATTTCAGGCTCTTCTGGCTGCTCTTCGGCCTGCTGCTTTTGCTGCTCTTTACGGTATAAGTCAGCTAAAGGCGTGCCATACGCCGTTGAGCGTCCAGCGAGTTTTGCTGTATCTTGCGTCACTTCAGGAATTGGCCAGTTTTCCAATAATTCATCGGCAGCTTCACTGGCATGCACTGGCCGCCCTGTATGAAATGAAGACTTACTCATGGCTTACAGGAACTCCTCACCACCACCGCCACCAAGCATAATTTCGCCTGAGTCAGCTAAACGACGTGCCGTAGAAAGAATTTCTTTCTGTGCCGCTTCTACTTCACTAATACGAACAGGGCCCATTGCCTCAAGATCATCAGCGAGTAATTCAGCAGCACGTTTAGACATGTTACTTAAAATCTTCTCTTTTAATGCTTCGTCAGTACCTTTAATTGCTTTCATTAATACATCTTGCTGTACTTCACGAAGGATCGCTTGAATACCACGGTCTTCAACATCCATTAAGTTCTCAAAGACAAACATAAGGTCTTGGATTTGCTGTGACATCTCTTCATCGTGTTCACGGATTGAATCCATTAACTGACCTTCAACATTGGTATCTAGGTAGTTCATGATATCAGCAGCCGCTTTCAAGCCACCCATTTTCGCAGCTTGCGCACCAGCTTGACCTGCGAACTGTTTCTCCATGATTTCATTCAACTCTTGCAATGCTGCTGGTTGAACTTCTTCAAGGTTAGCAATACGCATGGTTAAATCTAAGCGCACTTTTTCTGGGAATTGCGACAAGATTTCCGCTGATTGCTCTGGCTCTAAATAGGATAAAACAATGGTTTGAATTTGCGGGTGCTCGTTGCGAATGATATTCGCCACTTGCTTTGAATCCATCCACTTCAATGAATCAAGACCTTTCGCTCCTGAGCCCATAACAATTTGGTCAATAAGGCTGGCTGCCTTGTCTTCACCAAGCGCTGCTGTAAGGGCTTTTTTGATAAAGTCTTCAGACTGGAAGCCAATGGTACTGAAGCTTTGAATTTGCTCAATAAACAAATTATGAACTGCGCTAATTTTCGCTTGCGATAAATCATCTAGCGCAGCCATTGCCATACCCACTTTTTGCACTTGCTTTGGCTCTAAGTGCTTAAGGATTTGCGCAGCATCTTCTTCTGATAAGCTCAGCAATAAGATTGCCGCCTTATCCACACCGTCTAATTTATCAACATCAAACGCCGGTGGTAGTTGTTTTTGTTCTTGATCAGTCATCTTCTGTTAACCACGCTTTCACTACTTGAGAAGACAGTTCTGGTTCATTTGCAACCAATGCACGAACTGCTTTGAGTAAATCTTCATCGCCATGTAAGTCTGGCAGCTGTAGTGTACCATCACTTGAGAATCCTACAGCAGCAGAGTCAAAGTCTTTATTTAGCATATCTAGCGTGCTATCACCAATATCTACACCTGCACTTAATGCATCTTCATCGTATTCTTCTAGTGTATCGTCTGGGTAAATTAGACGTTTCAGCATAGGTCTTACTACAAAGACAATCAGTACGATAATAACCAGTGCACCTAATGCTAAGCGTAGCATCTTCATGAACCAATCTTGCTCCCAAAGTGGAACTTCAATCGCTTCACCAGCATCTTCACGAACAAATGGCACTGTAACAACCTCAAGCGCATCACCACGCTGCATATCAAAACCAACACCGCCTTGTAATAAACGACGAATATTTGACAATGCTTCTACAGAGCGAGGAACCATGGTTGTTTCACCATTTTCACCCACCTGCGGTACATAATCAACGGCAACTGAAACACTGATACGACGAATAACACCGGTTTGCTGACGCTTATGCGAAATTGTTGTATCAAGCTCATAGTTACGTGTTGCTTCTTTATGCGAACGACTTGGGTTCGTTGCTGAGCCTGCTCCACCTTGGCCTGCAATTTCTGGAATATTAGAGTTAACTGGCGGCTGATTCGTTAGCGCACCAGGAATGCCCACTGCAAGACCACCGATGTTGTTTTCTTCGAACGTGGTTTCACTGCGCACAGCAGGTAAGTCTGGGTTATAACGTTTTTGTGTTTCTTCGACTGCACTAAAGTCCATGTTTAAATCGACTTGCGCGGTATAGTTACCTAATCCTACAACTGGAATAAGGATGCTATCGATTTTATTTAAGTACTCTTCTTCACGCTTACGTTCAATCTCATACTCTTTACGAGAGCGAGCAGCAAGTGAGTTTTGTGAACCTGAATTAAGTAAGCGACCATTTTGATCGGTAACAGTAACACGCTCTGGCGATAACCCTTGGACTGCTGAGGCAACAATATCAACTACTGAGTCAACTTCTTCACCGTCAAGTGTACGACCGCGTTTTAAGGTAAGCACTACCGTCGCTGAAGGTTGTTTTTCACGACGAGCAAATACGTTTTCTTTTGGAATAGCTAAAAGTACTTTGGCGCGAGTAACGTTTTTTAGCTCTTCGATGGTACGTGCAAGCTGTTGCTCACGACCATGTTTTAAACGTTCACGTTCAAGGCGCTGGCTAACACCAAACCCCATGTCTTGCATGATGATGTCAGTACCTGAGCTTGGCGCTTGCTCTAGGCCTTCACGAGCCATCAATAATTTAATGTTTTGGTATTCACCTTCTTCAACAGAGATGACGTTACCATCAAGTTCGTAATCAATCTTTTGAGCGTCTAAAAAGTCCAGCGTTTGAATAAGCTCTTCCGTTGGCATTTTGCCAAGCGGACGCATATCTGGTTGACGAGCCCAAATAATAATAAAAATTGCGATAGCCAAACAGATTGCCAAAGCGATCACTAAAGTAACCTGGCGTAAAACATCTACACCATTTAAGGCACTTAGGTAGCCTGACTTTTGCTCTTGTTGATCATCAGTATCGGTTGAATCGATACCGCCGCCTGCTAAGGCTAGATCAGTTGATTGATTAGATTGCGCCACAATAATTCTCCACTACCTAGTTACACAGGCATGTTCATGATTTCTTTATAAGCTTCAACAAGTTTATTTCGAACTTGCACCGTAGCTTCAAAAGCGACTGATGATTTTTGCGAAGCAATCATTACGTCAGCTAAAGAAACACTGCGGTCGCCCATTTCCATTGCTGTTACTTTTTGCTTAGCATCTTGTTGTAAGCCATTCACTGTATCAAGTGCATTGGTAAGTAAATCACCAAACTGTGCCGACGATGTTGGCTGAGTTTGTGTTGGTAAATTATTAATTGAGTTACTACGGCCTACTTCTGAAGCCATAGCTTGCATTTCTTGAAATAATGCGCTGTTTTGAACTTTCATAATACTCTCTGACAATGCAGTTTACTTACTCACTAGCAAAGCACAAACCGTGCCACAATATAAAATCAACAAATTCAATAACTTGAAATATTTATTTTGCATGTCAGAGTTTTGACAGCAAACAAGCTCACAAAAATGTGAGCTTGTTTGAGTAACTTTTTGGAAGGAGTTTATGCAGGTAAGGCGATACCCAAGTCTCGCATTTGCGCCAGTTTATAACGTAATGTGCGCGGACTAATACCTAAGGTTTCTGCAACCTCTTTACGCTTACCGTTACAACGCGCTAAGGTTTCTAAAATAATACGATGCTCTTTGTCTTTCAGCTCGTCTTTGTAATTACCTTGCTCACTCACTTGTGGCACGGTATCTAAATTAACTTCAACAGGCTGTTCTTGATATACGGGTGCGTTGTGTGGCGGTGTAGCGACTGGCTTGATATCAACAGTAAGCAACTCTTCAATAAAGACATCATCTTGATGAATACTATTACCATCACATAATATCAATGCCCGTTGAATAACGTTATCAAGCTCTCGTACGTTACCTGGCCAAGCATGCGATAGCAGCTTTTGTTTCGCACCCTCACTTAGTTGAGCTATAGGCTCTTTACTTTTCAGGCAATGACGCTCTATTAAATGCTCAGCCAATACAATAATGTCGCCAGGACGCTCGGCTAATGGTTTCCACATTAGCGGGAATACATTTAAGCGATAATATAAATCTTCTCTAAATAGATTTTCGCTCACTGCTTCTTTCAAATCTCGGTTACTTGTAGCTAGAACGCGAACATCAAGCTCTATGGTTTTACGACCGCCTAAGCGCTCTACTTCGCGCTCTTGAAGTACACGCAGTAATTTAGCTTGCAAGCCTAAATCCATCTCAGTGATTTCATCAAGTAAGATGGTACCACCTTGAGCTTGCTCAAATTTACCCGGGCAAGCTTGAATCGCGCCAGTAAACGCCCCTTTTTCGTAACCGAATAAGGTTGCTTCAAGCATGTTTTCAGGAATAGCAGCGCAGTTAATAGCCACAAAGGGGGCATCGCTACGATTTGATTTATCGTGGATAAAACGAGCCAACACTTCTTTACCCGAGCCACTTGGGCCGAGTACCATGACACTGGCATCTGAGCGGGCAACTTTGCTCGCGAGCTCTAATAGCTTAATACTTGATGGATCGGCAACAATTGGGCCATCGGTTTCTTTTTCCTTTTCAGGCAAATAACGACTCACCATATTAAGGAGTACTTCTGGAGCAAACGGCTTTGCCATGTAATCAATCGCGCCTAAACGCATTGCTTCTACAGCATCATCAATGGTCGCATAGGCTGTCATCATTAATACGGGCAGCTCAGGATAATTAAGTTTAATGCTACGTAATAGGTCAAGGCCACTCATGGCGCCCATTTGCACATCACTAACAACCAATGAATAGCTATTTTGCTTAAGCAAGATCATCGCTTGTTCAGCGCTATCTGCAGCAACGCAATCAATACCCGACATTTCAAGGGTATCGATCAGTGCTTCTCGTAAGCCTGCATCGTCTTCAACGACTAAAATAGAGTTAGTATTCATTTTGCCTCCGCTGACATTGGTTCTGCACTAATTGGCAAGATCAAACTAAAACATGCTCCCCCATGAGCATTATTAGCCACTTCAACCCGTCCTTGGTGCGCATTGGCGACTGAACTTACAACAGCAAGTCCAAGCCCCGTGCCTTGACTTTTGGTAGTGTAAAAAGGTTCGAATAATTTGTTGGCATGACGTAAATCAACACCTGGGCCATTATCACTGACACTAATGCGAACACAGTTTTCGCTAGTTTCGTCACGTTCGGCACTCAGGGTTACCACAGCCTCAGAGCCAATAATTTGAATACTGTTGTGGATCAGGTTTTGAATAGCACTCGCCAGAGCCGTTTTATTACCCACAATTTCAATATCTGGCTCAGGCAAGTTCACGCTTAGTTCACTGTTATTTTGTGCAACCATAGCATCAGCACCTGCTTTTACTTCATTAAGTAGCTGCTGCATTGAAACGCTTTCGACCACTTGTTGCTCACCACTTTTGGCAAATAACAGCATATCGTTCACTTGAGTTTCTAAATCTTTTAAACGCGACATTAACTTCGTATGAAAGTTGCCACGCGAGCTTTCTGGCAATCGCTTTGAGCCTAAATTTGCGGCATACAACATGGCCGCTGATAACGGTGTTCTGACCTGATGAGCTAGCGAAGCAACCATTTTGCCAAGCGCACTTAAGCGCTGCATATGTGCAACTCGCTTTTGTAAGCGCCTGGTTTCAGTTAAATCTGTCATTAAAATTAACTGTCCTGGCTCTGGAGCAAGCGCAGTAATATCAAGCTTAATTAATCGCCCATCTTTAAGTGATACTTCATGTCCATCATCTTGCTGTGGTCGAAATGAGCGTTGAATAACGCTAAACCACTTTTCACCTTCAAGGGGTTCACCTAGCATATCAATGGCAATTTGATTGGCTTTTGCGATCATCCCTCGGCCATCTAAAACCACCACACCCGCAGGCATGGTATCAACCAAATGACCTAACCAACTGGCTTGTTGGCGCAGCTCACTCAATTCACCCACATACTCTTCTTGTTGTAAGCATGGGTTATATTGTTTGGCTGTGATAAATTGTGGTTTTAGGACATTTGCTAAGGCCATAATCGATACTCAAAAAATCGTGTCTACCTAGCTAGATGCACAATCCGTACCAAATTTATTTTTGTTTTATTTCAATAAATTAAAGACAAAACAACACTGACAAAAAAATGACAATCGCGAGGAAATAATGCAAAAAGAACACCATTGTCGTTGCCCATGGCTCGATACCGGCAAAGAAGATTATATGGCCTATCATGACCAAGAATGGGGGGTGCCATTGTATGATGATCACCGCCTATTTGAATTTATAACCTTAGAGTCAGCACAAGCGGGACTGAGCTGGTATACCATACTTAAAAAGCGTGATGGCTATCGCAGTGCCTTCAAAAACTTTGTTGTCGAAGAGGTTGCCAAAATGACCGAAGACGACGTCGAAAGGTTAATGCAGTTTGAAGGTATTATTCGTAATCGCGCTAAAATCGCCGCCACTATCAATAACGCGCAACGGTTTATTGAGATTCAAAAAGAGTTTGGCAGTTTCTCAAATTACCAATGGCAGTTTGTTGGTGGCAAACCATTGGTAAACGATCTTGATAATTTAGAGGATTACCCGGCTATTACTGAAGCCTCAACAGTATTCGCCAAAGATTTAAAAAAGCGCGGTTTTAAGTTTTTAGGCCCTACTACCGTGTATGCCCACATGCAGGCCTGTGGCATGGTAAATGACCATAGCAATGATTGCTTTAGAAAAGCTGAGATAATTAGTGAATATTAAGGAGATAAAACCGAGGAAGAAACCTAACGCGGCTTAGTCGCGCGTTAGGTTGTATTTCTTCATTTTTTCGACCAGTGTGGTGCGCCTAACACCTAAAATTTCTGCTGCACGTGCAACAACGTAATCATAGCGCTCTAATGCTTGGCTGATTAAGCTGATTTCTAGCTCAGCAAGATACTCTTTGAGCTCAATGCCTTCATCTGGTAGTAAACCTGAGTCAACCGTTGTTGCTGGTACATCAGGTTCTTCATCATCATAATCACTAAAGCCAGTACTGAAAATATCGTTGAAAGCATCTCGCTCCATCAACTCTTCTGGGTACTCAGGCTCGTAAGCCTCAACTTCAATATAACGATATTTAGCTGGAAGGTCTGGCACATCAACTACTTTATCAGGGAACATGATCACCATGCGCTCAATTAAGTTAGCAAGCTCACGAATATTCCCCGGCCACGCATGCTCTTTTAAGCTTTGAATCGCACGCTCAGTGAATTTGGCCGTTGTGCCACTTTGCTCGTTCACACGACGCATTAACTCTTTTAAAAGCAGAGGAATGTCGTCAGCACGCTCACTAAGCGAAGGATTTTCAATTGGAAACACGTTTAAGCGATAAAAAAGGTCTTCACGGAAGTCGCCCTGTTCAATCATTTCTTCAAGGTTGCGGTGAGTCGCAGCAATAATGCGTACATCTGCTTGAATAGGCTTAGTACCCCCTACTCGCTCATAGCTACGCTCTTGCAACACACGCAGTAGTTTAACCTGCATTTGCAAAGGCATATCACCAATTTCATCAAGAAACAGCGTGCCGCCTTGCGCTAATTCAAAACGCCCTTTTCGCGCAGAAATAGCGCCCGTAAAGGCGCCCTTTTCATGGCCAAATAGCTCACTTTCAAGAAGCTCGCCTGGAATAGCACCACAGTTTACCGGCACGAATGGCCCGGTATTTCGTTTAGAGAGTAAATGAACGTTACGTGCAACAACTTCTTTACCTGTGCCTGACTCACCTAAGATCAGCACATTGGCATCGGTTTTTGCTACTTGCTCAATTAAAAAGCGCACATCTTTTACAGCTTCGGTTTCACCAACTAAACCATCAAACGATTTGTTAGGTTTAGCTTGCTTATGGTCACCCGGTAGCATGCGCTGATATTGCTGACAATCATGCAATAGCTGAGTAGTTACATCATGGTTAAACGGCTCACAAATTAAACCAACTACATTAGCAATGCTTAGTAGCGGTTTGAGTGTTTCACCAATTAATAAAAACGGAATGGCTGGAAACTGTTTGATCACAGCCTCGTGATTAAGCTGCTGTAAAGCACCAAGAATGACCATGCACTCTTGTTGTTGATGTTTTTCACAAAAAGACTGTAATGAAGTCTCATCAACTAATTGTGCAGTTTCACCAATGAAGGTAAGTGCTGCATGTAAACCTATCGCACGATTATTATTATTGTCTAAAATTAAGATCATTATTGGCGAACCACAGTTACCACGAGGTTAGTTAATTTCTAAATTGTAAGCGAGTTTAGGAGGGATGCAAGCGCTAAGCGGCAATTTATTGACATCAACGCCAAAAAATAGTCACTTAGCACTAAAATTTAATACTAAAGAATTAACTTACAAATTTAGCATGTTTGAATTTTAAAATATTCTATACTCGTTGCTATAATCCTCTATAGAAATGCTCAAAAAAAGATAACATCAATGGCATTAATATTGCTTATCTATTTTTATGAATCGGTGTTTTTAATATAGGATTTTCTCATGGCACATATATCGATAAAAAAGTACAGTCAAGTTAGCGTTAGCAACATTAATGAAATGTCTCCTTATGAGCAGATAAATTTGATTTTTAGCAATATTATCGGACGCTTAGCAGCAACTAAAGGCTTTATTGAGCGTAAAGAATTTGAAAAAAAAGGTGAAAATATTTCTACCTGCATTTTATTATTCGGTGCTCTACAAGATGCACTCAATTTTGAGCATGGCGGGGATATCTCTAGCAACTTACTATCGCTGTACGATTTTTGCCAACGCAGGTTAACTGAAGCAAATGTAAACAACGACATTGCAGCAGTAGATGATGTTATCCGTATCGTTAAAGAAATAAAAGAAGGGTGGGATTCTATTCCGCTCGAAGAGCGCATACCTAAAGCTGAGCAATAATGCCGAATTATATCGCTCTGAATGCATTACTCACTGCATTGTCAGAGCACATAGATAAAACTGAGATTGAGCTGGCAAGCCAAACGTTAATAGCTATTGACCAAGAGTTGAAGCATTGGTGTGAGAGTGAAACACCACCTCAAGAAAAAGAGTTATTAGCTATACAAGCCAAAATTTTAACTGCTACAGCTAAACTTAAAAACGCCAGAGACAAAACTCAGGCTGAGCTCATCAACCAGCGTAAATCACACAAAGCTATTTCTAAATATAAAGCAACTAAACGCTAATTAGCGTTTAGTTGCTTTCACATTCTTACTTTATATATTTAGCTTAGTTATATAACTGTAATCGATATAAATTGCGCGACTACAATTTAGGCAAAAAAAAGCGCCGATAATCTGGCGCTCAAACAATGAAAGGAATAAATTAATCGCTCTTTTTAACTACGCCAGGCATATTATCAAGCTGCGCTTGTACATAGCTACTGGTTGAGTTCATTTGGGCTACAAGTAAATCCATACTATTATATTGTGCATACAAACGAGACTCTAGCGATTCCATTTTACGCGCAAATGCAATGCGCTCATCATCTAAACCATCTAACTGGGTTTGTTTACTGTCAATTCTGTTTTGAACAATACCATCTGAATCTGTATAAAAACTCATTAGCTCATCAAAAGATTGCGCAAAGCCGCCTTCATCGCTCTCACCTATAAAAAACTCTTGTACCAGGTCTACATCGGCTTCTACTTGTTCGTTTAATCGTTCAGTGTCTAGGCTTAATTTGCCGTAACGGTCTGCTTCAACCCCAAGCTTAGATAACGACAAACTACTGCCATCACTAAGGGTTACTTCACTGGTTAATTGCTGACGAAGTTTTGACATCACCCCACGAAGCATAGAGTCACCGGCCATCACACCAGCGCCATCTTCGCCTGATTTACCCAAGTTATTGCTAAGCTCAAGTAATTCGTTATAGCTTTCTATAAAGCTATTTAAACCGGCTTTTATATTATTATTGTTTTCTGTAATTTTTAACGTGCTATCGTCGTCATCAGTGCCATGTGCTTTTTTAGCGGTGATGGTTACACCGTCAATAACATTTGCAAACTCGTTATCACTGCTTGTAACTGTTAAATTACCATCTATGGTGATAGAAGCATCTGTTGCAGCAATTACTTCACTAATGTTTGTCACCCCTAAGTCGGTGTCATAGGCTAGTGCCGATAAACCTGCCGCGTCGGTATTATTGCCATCTGCATCAGTTGCTGTAATTTTTATTGCGTTTTCAACACCACTGTTTTTTGCTGATAAAACTAAATGCTGACCATTATCGTCGGTGATAATCGTTGCTGTTACACTGTCGTTGTCTTTACTTTCGTTAATCGCATCACGAATTTCAGACAAAGTTGCAGTATCTGACACATCAATATCAAAACTATTCTCACCGGACGCTATAGTTAACGTACCCTCACCTACTGCGGCATCTTCTGCAAATGCACTTGACATCAATTTATGTTCAGTCGCAAGGTTGTTTACTTTTACATTGTAACCACCAGGCTCCGCATCTTTGTCAGAGCTTAGAGTTACAAAATCATCACCACCAGAAATACTGCGCTTTTGGTAGTTATCAACTTCGCCTAATGCTTCCATTGACGTTTGTAATTTTTCAAGTGCAGATTTTAGTGCACCTGCAGCTGAAATATCTGTCGTTAGGGTTGCTTCTTTATTATTTAAACGTGAAGTAAAAGGGGTGCGCTCAGCATTAACTAACGCATCAACAATATCTGATACTGCTAAACCTGAACCTAAACCATTAAATGAAATAGCCATAACACTTCCTCACATTACACATTTAACTTAACAAAAAACTTTATACAGTTTGATCAATTAAAAAACCAGCGGTTTCAGATAACTTAGCCACTAGGCTTAACACTTCTTCAGATGGGTATTGCTTAATTAACTCACCACTATTTTTATCAACCACTTTAATAACATCACGGCCTGAGTCTTCATCTACTTGAAACTGCAAACTACGATTCATTTCACCCAAGAAGTCCTGCAATTGCTGCGCCATCTTCTCAAGCTGTTCGCGGCCTAATTCGTCTTTTTCAGCACTTTCGTCCAACTTACGTTGCGCTTGTTGATAATTTTGCTCGGTTTGCTGTTGTTGTGTATTTTCCGTTTTATTTGATTCATCAACCGCCGCTGCTGTCAGTTGCGGGCTCGCAGCTAACTTATCATCAGTTTTTTGCGGAGCCACTGCAAAATCAGGGCTTTGGCTTATTGTACTCATAACGCCTCCTTAAACATTTTACCCTATGGCTAATGCAACAAAAGGAGATTAGCGTAAGCCAATCTCCTTTTTATTTTAGTTAACTAATGCTGACTTAACCATTAGTTGCTGTAACGAATCACACTATTAACCAATTAAGCTAAGCGCTGCTTGTGGTAATTGGTTCGCTTGCGACAAGATTGATGTACCCGCTTGTTGCAAGATTTGGTTTTTAGTCATCTGCGCAGTTTCTGTTGCAAAGTCAGTATCTTGAATACGGCTACGAGAAGCCGATACATTTTCTTGAATATTTGCAAGGTTGCTAATAGTATGACCAAAACGATTCTGAATAGCACCTAAATCAGCACGTTGGCTATCAATTTCAGCTATGGCAGCATCAATAATAGCTAAAGCATCTTGTGAGCCTGTTTGTGTTCTAATATCCACTTCATCAACCCCTACAGATGAACTCGATATAGCCTTACCTACATCTGCTGTAGCTACTAATGAATCATCATCTGCTGATACCGTAAAGGATTTTGAAGAGTTCAATTGAATTGAACCTGCTACAATTGTCGAATCCCCTGTACCATTGTCTGCAGTAGCGCCTGAAATTGTTTGAGCTGTACCTCCATCGCCATTATAAGCTAGACCAGTAATCGTTACATCAGTAGCACTCGCATCGCCAGTACCTGCAGAATTACGAGCCTCAATATTTGAA
>NZ_JBECOT010000028.1:0-52908 GCF_040104395.1 Pseudoalteromonas sp. BZA4 | reverse complement strand
AGGATCTGTAATTGAATTAAAATGTTTCAGAAAAGTAGTGCTCATATTTATGCGACCAAGTAATTATTATGCCTTGATCTGATCACTACTTGCTCTATAAGTTCAATTTATAATGATCTTGCCGTGAGGCGTCTTAAAAGAAAGGTGGATTAAATTGGTGAGCCAGGTGGCATTGGCAACACTTTAAAGTTTTCAGGCCATTCACCATTTTCTAAAAACAAGCTGATTTGTTCGCTTAAGTATTGCTTAAATGCACTATTACCAACGGATGCACTGCCTAGCATTGATTCTTGCTGGTAACTCTTTGCAAGTTTAGCTAAGTAGTAACGAAGCTGTGCTTGTACTTCGGGTGCCACCTCATTGCTTGCCACTAAATCGGCAAACTGTTTTGCAGTTAAAAGCTGCACACGTTGGCTAATTTTACCTGCCATCCCTGAAGCAATTTTTTGCTCAAAAACTTGCTGATAAGTTTGTGCTAATAGCGCATCTAAACCATAAAACGCATCGCTTCGTGCTTGCTGCTGCGCTAAACGGTTAATGCGTTGGCTATTAAAAAGTAGGCTCAAGCTATGTGCTGCAGCAACCTCAG
The DNA here is from genome assembly GCF_040104395.1 of Pseudoalteromonas sp. BZA4. Taxonomy (NCBI): domain Bacteria; kingdom Pseudomonadati; phylum Pseudomonadota; class Gammaproteobacteria; order Alteromonadales; family Pseudoalteromonadaceae; genus Pseudoalteromonas; species Pseudoalteromonas sp. BZA4. Next base: position 52,319 of record NZ_JBECOT010000028.1, on the reverse strand, counting down.
GCAACGCCATCGCATCAAGCGTTAGTCCTGTGCGACCAACAATACTTTCGCGTGATTTAGATTCACCATACGCTTTTGGTGGAATAAGCGCTAATACTGACTCAGGTAAAACAAGGTTCTCAGCTTTTAGCGTTGCAAGGAGTGCATCTACTGCTGCTTGTTGCGTTTGCTTTGCCACAACCTGTGCCCCTTTTGGTTGCGAGCCGTCACGTACTTCGTACTCATAATTCACACCAGCAATTAGTTTAACCGCAGCTTCTACTTGATAGCGATGGAACAAATAAAGTGGCACCAGCATTTCTTCTAATTGCGATAAAGCAGTGCCTGTTTTGATGTTTTCGATACCAAAGCTCGTCAGCGCTTGTTTGCGAACATCAAGTACACGCATTAGCTCATCACTTGGTGAGCTGCCGTTATCCCATAAATGCCCTGTTGGGTGAGCACCACCTTGAGCGCGGGCATCACTATCTGAAATAAATTCCAGCCCTTTGCTTTTGTTTTCAGCTAAAATTGCAGCCAATTGCAGTGCTTCATCTTGATTAGTGAAATCACTATAGCCGTATTTGACCACTTGGGTATCCCATACGCCCATGCCAGCAGCATAGCCCCGGCTTACATCTAATTTACCTTGCTCATCAAAGCTCAGTAGTGGGTGTGGATAATCCATTACAGAGGCTCTGTCTGCCACTGACGCTGCAAAGTTATGCGAAATACCTAAAGTATGCCCGACTTCATGAGCGCTTAATTGACGAATGCGATCAAGCGCCATGGCTTGTAAACGCTTAGCCACTTCATTGCCTTCAAAATAGGGAGCTGCTAATGCTTCTGCAATTAGGATATCTTGACGAACACGCAGTGACCCGAGTGTCACATGGCCTTTGATAATTTCGCCTGTTCGAGGGTCAATCACTGAGCTGCCATACGACCAACCTCGGGTTGCACGGTGCACCCATTGAATTACGTTGTAGCGTATATCCATAGGGTCGGCATCATCAGGGAGTACTTTAACAATAAATGCGTTCTTATAACCTGCTGCATTAAAGGCATCATTCCACCATTTAGCACCATCAAGTAAAGCTGTTTTAACTGGCTCTGGTACGCCCGGATCTAAGTAATAAACAATCGGCTCAACGGGCTCGCTGATTGGCAGGCTCGGATCTTTTTTCGCTAAACGATGACGAGGTATGTAACGCACATACATAGACTCACCCAGCGCTGCCGCATAATCTTTGTGCTCAATGCTCCAAAAACCTGCTTGGGGGTGGAATTTGCGAGGAGTGTAGTTATCGTCCGGTAACTCAATTAATGAGTGATGCATATGCACTGTCAGTGCATAAGGGTCTGCGCTCACTTGGCGTACATACTTTCCTGGGTTATTACCTTGAAAAGTAAGCACAGCTTCTAATTCAGTATTTTTTTCAAACGCTTTTGAGCGCGCTAAATATACCGCACTGCGGTTGCTATCTAAGTTAAAGCTTCCCTGCCCGGTTGCCGATAAACGACGGCTTACACCATGAACATCGCTTAATAAATAAGGGGTGTAATCCACAAGTACAGCAGTGTCTGACTGAGCTACAACACTAAAGCCCGCTAAAATACTTGATGCGAACGCCTCTTTAATACTTTGTTGTTCCGCAAGGTTATTAGTATTAGCACGGTAATAAGTATTAATAGCTCTTAGCATCACCTTATCGCCAAAACGCTCAAATTGAACTAAGTGAGTATCGCCTAACTGACCGCGATCTAAGCCAATATCATTTGAACCAACACCGTAAGGTAAGCTTTGTTGTAATAAAAATTGTTGCTCGAGTTTATCCACCTCAAGATACAATTTGCCGTTTTCTGTGTCGTAGTAAAATGAAAAATAGCCTGAAAAATGAGTCATTTTTTCAGTAAAATCATTTATAGACTTAATTGCTGCGTGTGCTTGAGTTATCATAGTAAGTAGCACAGCTAAGAGCAGATATCGTAGTAATGGTATTTTTTGCATAATCTTATCTTTGTTATTCGCGTTTTAAATACTGTATAGGTATTAAGCAGTATAAAGTACCGCCAAGAAAAATCAGCTATTTAAGACGAAATTCAGCGCTTGCTAAGACATTCTCTCTCACACTAAAAATGTCTGGCTACAACGTTATCAGGAAAATAGAATGCGTAGACTCCCACCGGTATTGTTAGAAGATGGTTGCCCTCGTGAACTGATCTCATTGATCAGAACGGTACTTGCGGCATGTAAAGAAATTTCATTTCGTGTTGGTCAAGGCGCCCTATCTGGCGTATTAGGCTCAACCCTAGACGAAAACATTCAGGGTGAAACACAGAAAAAACTCGACGTTCTAACTAACCAACTTTTAAAAGATATTTTATTAGAATCGGGCTACGTAAAAGCCATTGCCTCTGAAGAAGAAGACTTCACCGTTGCGGGTAATCCAGATGCCAACTACATTGTTGCATTCGACCCACTTGATGGCTCATCAAATACTGATATCAACTCACTCGTTGGTACGATTTTCTCAATTATGGCGGCGCCTGAAGGGGCTGATCCGGCTGATCCTAGTATTTTTATGCAACCGGGTAAAAACCAAGTTGCAGCGGGTTATGTATTATATGGCCCATCAACCGTGCTGGCGTTAACAACCGGTAAAGGCACACGCTTTTTCACCTTAGATAAAACGCACGGTACCTTCTTATTAACGCAAGATTTTGCAACCGTACCTGAAGAGACCAGCGAATTTGCAATCAATGCTTCAAACCAACGCCATTGGCAACCAGCAATGCAAAATTACATCAATGACTTAATTGCCGGTGATACAGGCCCACGTGGCCGTAACTTTAACATGCGCTGGATTGCTGCAATGGTAGGTGATGTGCACCGTGTATTATGCCGTGGTGGTATTTTTACTTACCCAACCGACACGAAAGATCCAAATAAACCTAACAAATTACGTTTATTATACGAAGCAAACCCAATGGCAATGTTAATCGAACAAGCTGGCGGTATTGCCTCAACAGGCACTGAGCGCATCATGGACATTCAACCTGATGCTATTCACCAACGTGTGGCGGTGATCTTAGGTTCGAAAAACGAAGTGGAAACCTGCTTAAGCTACCATAAGTAGCAAGCAGTAAATGCCTTAGGCTGAAAGGTATAAAATTCTTTCAGCCTAAAGTCACTGCTAATAACTTCTTTAGCGTACTTGTACTCAACTCACCCATTTGCTCGTTATTACTTAGCGCATAAATAGCCCCTTCAACGGCACTTTCGTCGATGTCTTGCCGAGACTCTACTACGTTTGCCCAAAGTTCTAATTCATCGATATCTATTTCGCCGTCTATAACACGCTGTAAAACCTGGCAGAAAACATCTTGCGTCAGAGCATAAACACCACCTTGCGTGTCTGGAGTACTGGTAATTACTGAGATTGCCTCAAATCGGTTATCACCAAAGCGGGCAAACTCATCTAATGCGTCTAATTTATCCATTTGCTATGCTTACCTTTTCAATCTCAAAGCATCTTTTTACTTAATGACAACCCTTACTTGCTCACAATGCAAAGCAACGCTTAACTGCCAAGCCGACAATATTAATGCCTGTTGGTGTAATGAGCTGCCCAACATTTTACCACTCGATGAGGCAGCAACAGAGTGTTTATGCCGAGACTGTACTATAAAAAAGATAAATTCATTTTTATCTAAACTTTACCAACAGCCTCTTGAACAGCAGCTTGCCTTTGCTAAGCCTTATTTTACTCAAGATAATTTAATAGAAAATCTCGATTACACTATGCAAAACAACTACATGGTATTTAGCCGCTGGTTCTTTTTAAAACGCGGCCATTGCTGTAGTAATGGCTGTACTCATTGCCCTTATTCCGATAGCTAATCCCTTGCAGAGTATTTATTCAATTATTTTGCATTTAATTGCAAATAATGCATGGACGGTAAGAATAAAAATACATTATAATTGGATATAAATTCACTAAATCATCAATTTTTAAGCTTAAATCACTAGTAACGTCTACTTTTTAAGCATAAATTTACTGTAACTAAGTCGGAATCAATCATGAACACTTTTAAGCCTGCTCTACTTGCAAGTGCAATTTCTGCAGTTTTAATCAATAGCAATATGGCGTTTGCTGCAGAAGATGCTATCGAAGTTGATAAATCAATTGAAACTATTCAAATTACTGCAACACGACGTGCAGGCTCTGTGCAAGATGCACCGCTTAATATCACAGCGCTCAATGGCGATGTAATTAGCGACCAAAACATTGGCGATCTAGAAGATGTTGCTCGCTGGGTCCCTGGCTTAACAATTTCTGATCAAGGTGGTCGTGAAGGTTCTCCGATTATCGTTCGTGGTTTGAATACAAATACTTCTGACCGTATTTCTGATAGTGGCACAGTGGCAACCTATGTTGGTGAAATTCCACTTAGCATCGACTTACGTTTAACTGACGTTGACCGTGTTGAAGTGCTAATTGGCCCACAAGGTACACTGTATGGTGCAGGTACTTTAGGTGGTGCAATTCGTTACTTGCTAAAACAACCAGAGCTTGATATCACCGAAGGTAAGGTTACAGGCGATGTATTTAGCATTAACGAAAGTGACGGCACAGGTGGTGAGTTTGGTGTGGTATTAAACACCCCGCTAATTGAAGAAAAATTAGCGCTTCGTGCTAGCTTAAATTATTACGATAACCCTGGTTACATTGACTACACCCACGTGGTTCAAGAACCGGGTGTATCAAACCCAAATCCTGATTTTTCAGACAGCAGCGATGTAAATGCCAACTTAAAAAGCGTAAGCGATGTTAACGATGAGCAAATCACCACTGCACGTTTATCACTTCGTTGGCTTGCAACCGAAGATATTGATGCAACGCTAAACTACTTCTATCAAAAGCAAGAAAATGGCGGTAACTCGACATCGCAATACGGCTCTCTTGCTGATAGCAGTGCACTACAAGGTGTCCCAGGAAAGTACGAAAACGTAGCTCGTGTGCTTGAACCAGGTGAAGAAGAAAACGATTTATTAAGTTTAGAAGTAAAAGCAGATCTTGGTTTTGCTGAGCTGGTATCTGCATCTGGTTGGTCTAGCTATGAGCAATCTGGTCAACGCGATCAAACAGATCTACTTTACGATATTTGGTCAGGTTATGCCGACTTCCCTTCTTTTGTTGGCTACACGCACGATACCTCAGATCGCGATACCTTTACGCAAGAGCTTCGTTTAGTATCAAATAGTAATAGTGCTTTTAACTGGATTGTAGGCGGCTTCTACAACAAAGTAGAAAGTTACTCAGATGACCGTGAATACACGCCGGGTCTGACTGAGTACTGGGGTGGCGGTATTCCTAATGTTGAACAAGACCTTGAGTACATTCTAATTTCAGATAGTGAAACCACTGAAAAAGCACTTTTTGGTGAAATCGGCTACAGCATCACAGATCAGTTTGATATAACTTTAGGTGCTCGTTTTTACGAATACGATGTATCAACAACATCAGGCTCTGCTACACCGCTTTATTCTGGTGATTTTGATTCACTAGATAACCTTGTTATGGAAAATGTGAGCGCAAGCGATAACGGTAACTTATTCAAGTTTAATGCTAACTATACATTCGATAATGGTGTACTTGCTTACTTTACTGTGAGTGAAGGCTTCCGTATTGGTGGTGGTAACGGTATTGCTCCTTGCCCTGATGTATTACCTGAGCAACAAATTGTTTGTGCCCTGCCAAACGAAGAAGATTACAAACCAGATACAACGGTCAACTACGAGCTAGGCTTTAAGTCATCATGGTTACGTAACCGCCTACACTTCAATGCGGCGCTATTTAATGTTGATTGGAAAGATGCGCAAGTTGGTAGCAGTACAGTAAATGGCCAAGAGTTAATTACTTCGAATGCAGGCTCTGCTAATTCAAAAGGTGTTGAACTTTCTACTCGCGCAATGATTGGTGATAATTGGGCTGCATATGCGACATACGCGTATGCAAAGGCTGAATTGACCGAAGATGCGCCTTACTTGTTTGGCGTGTTAGGCGATGACTTAGCGCAGTACCAAAGCTACTATGATGGTGCCAAAGGCGACCGTTTACCGGGCGCTCCTGAGCATCAATTCTCGTTTGGTCTTCGTTACGAGCAAGATATCCTAGGCGATAAACAATTAAGCGTAAACTACGGTATTACAGCGCAAAGCGATGTGATCACCAAAGTAGGCTTAAAAGCAGACGGCGAAGTATTACCAGGTTATGCACTAAGTAACTTATCTGCCAAAATTACTGGTGATATGTGGTCTGCAACGCTTTACGTAGACAACTTATTCGATAAATATGCATTTACTTCTGTACGTCGTGATAAGTCTTGGGCAGGTATGTCACAATATGCTGAGCTAAACAAAGAACTACCTGAGCTACAGCGTGTTTATGGTCACTACACCACAGCACCTCGTACTATCGGTATGAAGTTTAGCTACAACTTTGAGCTGTAATTAAACATCCCCATAAAAGCCTTGCCACCTTTAGGCAGGGCTTTTTAATACCTGAAAATAATTAATTGGTATACTATGCGCTTATGCTAAATGATACCCAACAAGCGCTTCGCGCTCATATCCAACAGTTGTTAAACAACAAACAACTAACCGATGCACATCACTTACTTGTGCAGCGCCTAAAACAAAATCCTGAAGACCATGTTTGTTACTTTTTACTCAGCGAAGTCAACACCGCAGCTGGCGATATCACCAAAGCGATTAAGCTCCTTGAAAAAGCCCTAAGCCTAGCCCCTTTTGCAGTTTATCATTTAGCACTTGCCAAGTTATACGTACTGTTAGGCAAAGTAAGTAATGCAGCTGTGCATTATCAAAGCGCTCTACAAACAGCTGGTTTTAGTGGCGCAGACTTTGATACATTAGCCAACATTGCGACCCGTTTAGGGCATTATGACGACGCTCTTAGCTTCCAACAAGCAGCCTACCAGCGCAATAAAGATAACCCACAAATTAGCTATAATTTGGCGGTATGTTATAAAATTCACGGACTGTTCGATGAAGCTAAAAGCTTATTGCAGCAACTAACCACAAAGCAACCTAGCTTTTATCAAGCCCACTATTCGCTGGCTGAACTTAATACTGTTATAGATGCAGAGCAACATATCCAAAAACTTCAAGCCTTGGCGGATAAAGAAAAAAGCATTGTTGAACAACAAGTGTATTTTCATAGTCTTGCTCTTAATTATGAGCACCTTAATGACTACAAAAATGCATTTAAATACTTTGCACTAAGTAAGCAAGCGATAGCCAGTAAACTTAATTATCAAGCCACACAGCATCGCCACTTTTGTCAAAAACTCATTACCCAAAGCAAACAACAAGCACCTGCAAGTAGTGACTCTGAGTTCTCACCCGTTTTTGTTGTTGGTATGCCCCGTTCTGGCACAACCTTAGTTGAAAAAATCCTTAATCAAAGTACACAACTGCAAGGGGTTGGGGAATTAAATGATATTGCGCAACTCATACAATTCGCCACGCAATCAGCGCGTGTAATAGACAGCGAAATGCTCGATAAGGCATATGAATCTGAGGCAATAAAAACAGCACTGGCTAGCTATCAACAAAGAGCTGAGCTACTAAGTGGCGGCCTAAGAAGTTGTGACAAACAGCCATTTAACTTTTACTATATTGATTTTATTTTAGCGGCTTTTCCTAATGCTAAAATCGTTTGTATGCAGCGGGGCTGGCAAGATTGCAGCATTGCCAATTTTAGACAGATGTACAGCCCGCAAAGTGTGTTTCATCACTACAGTTTTACACTTGAAGATATTGCCTCGTTCTATCAAGATTACTCGGCATTAGTCAGTCATTTTGCCAACAAGTATCCTGAAAATGTTTTTTTGCAAAGCTATGAGCAATTGGTGGCAGAGCCTACCCAACAAACGCAAAAGCTCTATGCGTTTTGTGATTTAAGCTGGCAGGAAAACTGCCTCACTTTTTATAAAAGCAATGCAGCATCAGCCACGGCGAGTAAAAAGCAAATCCGCCAGCCACTGAATAAAAATAGTATAGACAGCTGGCAAAATTACGCCGATTTTATTGATGCGGGCCTGTTTCAATAGGTAGGTCGTGACGAGCGCCCCACTCACTCCATGAGCCATCGTAAACACGTAAGTTAGCGTAACCGCATTCATCGGCACACAATGCAATTGCACAAGCGGTTACACCTGAACCACAGCTAAACTGCAACTGGGTGTGATGCGGCGCTATGTGTTGTTCAAATAATGCCTGCAATTCGCTAAGGGGTTTAAGCTCACCGTTATTTAGCACTGTTGCTAGAGATAAACTGCGACTATTTGGAATATGACCACTGCGCATACCTTCGCGCGGCTCAGCGTGTTCACCGGTAAAGCGCTCATAAGGACGAGCATCGAGTGTTAGTGTGCCTTGTTCATCAAGTGAGTTAAGTACTTGCTCAGCACTAATAAAGTAATCAATACGCGGGCTTGCAACAAAATTGCCTTGACCAGTAGCAGCTGAATAGCTTGCTTGTGTAGCAAAGCCAAGTGCCTGCCACTTAGCTAAACCGCCACTTAAAACTTTTACGTTATCAAAGCCCATGGCTTTAAACATCCACCACGCACGGGCTGAACTGAATAAGCCTTGGTCTTCATAAATCACAACCAGAGAGTCTTGGTTAACACCAGCAAGCTGCATATGTTCTGTGAACTGCTGGCTACTGCACATCATACTTGGTACAGGGTTACTGTTATCTGCTAGCGCCTTCTTGAAATCAAAACGCTGTGCATTAGGAAGCATCGCCTTAGGTGCATACTCCCCCAGTAAACCAGGGCGCACCATTCCTGCATCAAATATGATCAAATTTTCTAGGCTTAAATGCTCGTTAAGCCACTCTGGCGAGACGATGTTCTTCATTAGCTTTCCTTTTGCGATAGCTGTGCAAATGTATCTTTTTGAGTTAAGCGTTTTTCGACCGCTTCAACATGCTCAGTTGTACATTCTTTCCAAACACCGGGCAAGCAATACACATGCTTTAAGTAGGTAAAAAACTTATCTCTCAGAATACTGTTGGACTGCCAGCCATTTTGTAGTTTTTCTAAGCATTTAATCAAACTCGCTTGATCACTCGCATGTAATACAAGCTCATCAATGTTGTAACAAGCAAGCCCTAAGGTAATCACTTTTTTATCAAGTAATAAAGATTCTAAGCCAACTGTCGAGTTAATAGTTATAACGGCTTCAGCACCATTAATAAGTTCTCGAGTACAATTTCCGTTGGCAAAAACGGCAACATCATTTCTATCGTACAAGTGCTCATAGTGCTTATGCCATGAAGGATGTTCTTTAAAAACAACTTTAAGCTCTGGATCATTTAACTGTTTTACAGCTGAAACAACAGCATCGTAATACTCTTCCATTGACTTAAGCCAAGGAGAGTAACAAGCTATTTGAGTATCGTGTGGAACTTGAAATGGCACAAATAAGTATTTTTTGGGTAACTTGATTGCGTCAAACTTACAACGCTTTTTATGGTTAGCTCTAGGAATTAAATCAGGCGCAGAAAATGGCAACTTCCCCTGCGGATCAAAGTTTAAATAGAATTGACTATCTCGCGGTACAGAAGCCGCAAAATTAATACCTTTAGGATCTAAGCTTGTTGTTCCGGGCAGTAACCCGTTTTCATAGTAATAGGTGGTCACTCCTAATGCCTTAGCAGCCATACAAACAGTAACATTCGGTAATTTATTACCATTCCAAATGACTAAAGCTTGTGGCGATTCTGACTTCAATAAATCATAATACTTAGCGAACCGACACCGCTCCACAAGCAGCATCAAAGCAGAGTAACTTTTAATTATTAGGGGGTTATTCCATAAACTATTACGCGCTTGTTTACGTAATAGTTGTTCCGAAATTATTTTACTAAAATCAATTTGTATTGTCTTGCTAAAGTATTTAAGAGCAGTAAATCTAGGTAAGCCCATACAGTGCACTTTACTCTTTAAAGGCAGTTTCCTAGTCAGTTCTTTGTAATAGCGGGCGTGCACATTGTTGCGAGAGATAAATAAAAAAGCCATATACACATCTTATTTTTGATTGAACGTAAGCGCATACAGCTATTTTATTAATTATAAATGACAGTTTGAAGGTTGCCTCACAACTTCTATTATTTCTGTTGTAGAGATAGAGGGAGTACGCTCTAAATAAGTTACATCACAAAGTTGGCTAAATTGATCAAATCGACCAGCCCAATCGTCCCCCATAACTAGCAAATGGGCTTGATGATCTTTTATGTACTCACCTTTTAATTCTAGAGAATGCTCTACAAATACTTCGTCGACACACTTCAATGAACTAATAATTTTCAGCCTATCAGCTTCACTATATACGGGCTTTCGACCTTTCTTAGAGAAGTTTAGTTCATCGGAAGATACACCAACTATTAAATAATCTCCTAACGCTTTAGCTCGTTCTAATATATTGATGTGTCCCACATGAAAAATATCGAACGTGCCAAATGTAATTACCCGTTTCATTGGTGCTCCTCTAAATAAGATACAATTCTCTTAGCAGAGTGACCATCCGTAATACCTGCCAGTTTATAGACTATTTCTTTTCTTTTTTCTTTAAATTCGGCTGTTTCGTTAACACTTGAAGTTAATAACTGCTTTAAATCTTTATAACTTCCTGCACGAGTACATAGCTCATTGAAGTATTTGATATCTTCATCAAGTCGAGCTTTTAACCTATAAGAAAAAACACCTCTGTAAGACCAGCGCAGCTTATAGAAATCACACCAGATAACAGGCTTTTCTAATGCTGCAAACTCAAATATGGCTGACGATGCATCAGAAATCATTATATCAGCAAGTTCTAAAAAAGGAGTAAGGTCAAAATCGAACTCATTAGCAAGGTAAACATTCTTAGCGCTAGCCCACTTCTCAAGCTTTAGGCGTTGTTTTTTATATTTTTTCTTAAACAAACTAAAGAAATGAGGCTTAACGATAATATTAAATTCATCAAAATGCTCAGGGAAATCATCGCTGAAACATTCTAAAGAACTCGGATAAAAAGTAGGCGCATATAGCAAAGTTTTTTTTGTTGGATCTAGGCCTAGATTTTTGAGGCTTATAGTACCAAGAGTCTGATTAAAAATAGGGTCTAATTTTGCGTAGCCGCTATCAATAAAGTTACCTTCAGGATAGAGTGTTTTTAAACGTTGAAGTCGGTGTTCACCTTCAACAAACCGCACTGTCATCTTGTTGTTCGATACGTCGTAATAACACTGTTTTGGGCCTATCCCATGCTGCATCAGTACAGTCTTTTTATTTAAATCCTCAGCACCTGCGAATGTATTGCCAAATACGACCCAATCTGCATCTGAGTTCTGATAAAAGTCAAAGGTTTCACTTGTGTTTGTTAACCACTTTGCAACTATTGCATTTTTATCTATAAAGTCACAACATACTGCACGACTGCGCTCATCTTGTTCTTTATAGAAAACCATTGAGACTTTGTGGCCTTTTTCTTTTAACTCCTTTAAAACAGGCAAGTACTGTGGAATGTAATATAGATGTTGAACATCAAAATATAACTGCATCATTTACAACTTAATAACTTAAATCAATAGCTATTGTACATAAATTACATTTTTGTTTCAGCCCACAATTAAAGTTTATATTAGCTAAATATCAATTACCTCAGGGCGCAGCGGTGCTAGGCGGCTAAGGATTTGATTTTGTACTGTTTGCGGGATCTGTTGTTCGTCCATAGCATTAATCAAAAGCTCTACCACACGGTTAAAGTCTTTTTCAGGGATATTCATTCCGGTGTGGATATCAACCATATTGTCGCCTTTGTATTCACAAGGACCGTCTGTGACGCTACACAAATGAGTAATAAAACCTTGTCGAAAATGGGCGACATTCGTTTGTTTAAAATAAGCTAAAATTTGTTCGTCACGGCCTATTTGATTGATAAAACTATCAACCAGTTTTTCAACTCCTTGTTCGCCATTAATTTGCTGATACAAGGTGCTATTGTTGCTACTTGCACAACCAACTAATATAACGGCAAATACAAATGTAAAAAGTGTTTTCATCATTACCAATACCCTGTTACAGAAAGATACCAACCTGTTTGATCCTTAGCCCCAGCAATACTTCCTAAGTCTAACCAAGCAGCAGTCACGCTAACATACTTATTAGGAAACCAAGCAACAAACACATCCTGCCAATCTTGCTCTCCTAAGCCAAGGTTATTGGACTTTTCACGATACTCAAAACCCACAGCTATTTGGTGGGTTAAAAACACAGCTGTCGATGCTTCAAATAACAATTCTTTATCGCTATCAGGGCCGCCAAAGCCTAACAAGCCAAGCTGATTAGCATCGCTATAACGAAAAGTGGTGTTCCAAAACCAGTTATATCCAGCAAGCGCGCCCAAATGTAATTTACTAGCAGCAAGATATACATCGGTACCGCTGGTATCTTTGGCGCCGAGTAAGTTTGCGATACTGCCGTCATCCAGTGATTTATGTTGTACACCCAAGCTCAACTGCGGCCATTTACTGTAAACGATATCACCGTATAAGCGCACTTTTGCACCTGTAACTGATTGCTCAATATCGGTATTTAATGCCGGAACTTCGAAGCGTTGCTCAGCGTAACTAAATTCAACGCGATCATAAATATTTAGCTGCGCGCCACAAACATCTAAGCGGTAATCGCTCACATCTGCACGGCTGCAAAAACCATTTATTGCTATTTCATCATCACTTGCATAGCCTGCAAGCTGCGCCCAAGGGACAATACCACCACCCGCGCTACCTTCAACTTGTGAGACACCAGGCGTTGCTAATAATTTACCCGATGCAGCTAATCCTGAACTTGCAAAACCGATACAAGCCAGACAAAACAACCAATTAAGACGCTTCATTGTACACCTCTAACCACTGCAAAAACTGCTCTGATTTTAGTGGCCTACTTAAATAATACCCTTGTGCATAATCGCATTTATTTTGCACTAAAATATCCAGTGAATTTTTGTTCTCAACCCCTTCAGCAACAACCGAAAAGCCCAGCTGATGACCTAGAGTAACCGTAGATTGCACTATGTATTGATCTTGACGAGACTGATCTAATTGCAAAATAAAACACTTATCAAGTTTTAGCTCATCAATCGGTAATGACTTTAAGCGCCCAAGCGATGTTTGCCCTACACCATAGTCATCCAACGAGATTTTAACCCCCAAGGTTTTGAGGTTTTCTAGCGCCTTAATACCTTGCTCTTCGTTCTCAATCATATCGCGTTCTGTAAGCTCAATTGTGATCAAGCGCCCATTAACAGCATGTTTTTCTAACTGTTTAGCAAGGTGTGAGTAAAAGCTTGGGTATGCAATATCTTGCGCAGAGACATTAATCGCAGCCTGCATAGTAATACCTTGCTGTTGCCATGCTGCAACTTGCGACACTACGGTTTTAACAACCCAAGAAGTTAACTCAACAATCACCCCCGATTGCTCTGCTAAATCAATAAACAGTTCAGGTGAAACCCACTGACCGTCTTTGCGCTGCCAGCGGATTAACGACTCAACTTTATCAATGCTATTAGTTTTAATATTTAGTTTTGGCTGATAGGTCATGAACAGCTGACCGTCATCATCAACAAGGGCTTGCTTAAGTTCATCAATTATTGCTAGGCGCTCAAGATGTTCTTCGTCTTCACCTTCTTGATAATAATGAATAGTTTTATGCTCGCAAGATGCAGTATCAACAGCAATTAACGAGCGACGCATTAAATCCTCAGGGCTGACATTTTGCGAAAGGCAATGCACCACCCCAACACTAAAGCGTAACGTAATGTTTAAGCCTTGAATTAAGTAGCCAGCCTGTAACTGAGCAACTAACTTCATTACCGCATCTTTAAATTGTTTCGTTTCATCGGCTGGCAATAAAGTTAAAAATTCGTCACCGCCAATCCGGGCATTAACACCATTATGATGAGCTGAGTATTCACCAATACGCTCAGCAACCGCTTTTAAACAATCATCACCAATACGCGGACCTAATTTATCATTGATATGACGAAGGCCGCGGATATCTATAGCAACCAGTGTGTACTCAGCTCCTTCGGCAAACAAGTTTTCCATATTTTCTAACATAGCAGAACGGGTATAAAAACCGGTTAATGAGTCATGGCTAGCTTGAAAACTTATTTGCTGTTCACGCTCTTTGATGTCGTTACCCATGTTGTTAAAGGCATCAATTAAAGTGGTGATCTCGCTACTTTGCTTTTTACCTACAAATTCAGCTTTATAATTGCCACGGGCAAATTGCTGTGCAAGTAAAGTAAGCTTTGAAAGCGGTGTCGTGAGGTTTTTAGCTAAGATACCACTGGTCAATACGCCTATCACAACCGTAATAGCAGCAAGCACAATAATGGTAAAAAACAGCTGTTCAAACTCACGATAACTCTGGGTTAGATCAGCACTTAATAGCACAGAAACTAGGTGTCCGGGCAAAGATGGTAGTTCAACTAGTCGGTTTCTATAGACCGGCTTTTCACCAAATATGCGCTGCGTTGTCTCGTTATTAAAATGCGCTAATACAGAAGTGCTTTGTGGTTGCTTGGGCAGCGATGTCTCTACCACACCATCCTCTTCACCAATAAAACTCACATCCATTGTAGTGAGTTTTTTAAGCTCTGCAGCAACCAGATCGTTAATCTCGAAGCCCACTAAACTGTAGGCAACAGTTCGCGGCGCACGTACTGGCAGTAAAATAACTTGGTAAAGGGTTTGATCAAGTACAATGAAATTTGATTGTTCAGCATCAATGAGTAATTCATTCATCAATGCAGAAAACTCATCTGGCATATGATTAAATTCAGTATTTGCTGAGACCAATTGCCCTGATAAATCCACAAGCAACATCAAATCAGCGTTTATTCGGCGACTGTGGTTATTCAATACACTGCTAATGGTATCAGCGTCTTGAGTAGCGACCGCTTGTTTAAAGCCAAAATCTGCGGTCAGCACCTTTGCAGCAGTTAATAGCAGGCTTTCTTTAGCGCTTAAATATTGCTTAAAAACATTTTCAGCAACATTAATATCTTCACGTAGCTTTTGATCGTTAAAGCGATTTGTCGACCACCAAGAGCTCGCTAAACTGACTAAACTAGTTAATAAAACCAGGCTTACGCATAAGGCTATGATCCGCCCTCTTAAACTATGAATCATTATCTGCCTTAAACATTTCACCAAACGTATTACGCGGTGCAGGTTCATTCGTATTAATTGTAATATCAGCGACTTGCTCAGTTACAGTGACTGATAATTTTTTATTAATTTCACTTGCTTGGTTTGGGTGCCAAATCGTTATACTAGTTGGAACAGTAATACCTTTTAATTGTACTTTACCATCCTCTGCTGTTTTTAGTGTATTAGCGCTATTTGCGACATAGATATAACCCACCATAGAGTCGTGAATATTACAGCCTAAGACTACAACCCCGGTGTTATCAAACAACTCTGGTTTTTCTGGACGGTCAGCGTAAAGCTTAATATTAAAAGGTTTAGCACTTGAAAAAGAATAAACATGATGGCGAATATTATCGCTATTAGGAAAATCAACAGACTGTCCTTGTTGTATCACCAATACATTAGGTGAAAACTGCTTATTAACCTGATCCATCACAGCAACGGGTAATTGCGTGCTCGGTAAGTTCGCATTATTTTCTAATTCGATTACAGCATCAGCCAAAGGCTTACCAAATTGATCACGAACGGTAAATGAAATATCAGCAGCGAATGCAGTTGCTGCGCTGCACAGAACTACAAAAGAACATACCGTGCGAGCACAGTGCGCAAAAAACGTCATAATTGAACCTTGCTTAGCCTAGTTTGCTAATAAGTATAGATTAATCTTAGCTTAAGTTAATGAGAGAGGGTATGAAAAGTAAGAAAAAAGCCAAGCAGTTTTACTAGAAAACCAACTTGGCTTTAATAATATTGACTTAGAGCATATCTAAGTTAAAAAAATAGCAATTAATTGTGCTTAATTAAGCCGTATTCTTTATCTAAAATAGCGATTACTTCACTACGAGGGTCGCTTGGAATAGTAATTTCTTGACCAATGATTTTACTCGCAATGCCAACGTAAGTATCAGACACTTCAAGCATCACTGACTCTGGCAAGGTGTAGTCTTTAGCAAGCTGCTCACGCTCGTCCATGCGGTCTTTATTTAATAACACATCGCTGTCTGGCACGTTATTAATTAATAACTGGCGAAAACCCTCTTTTGAGTTTTCAATGATTTTACCGTCACGGTAAGCTGGGCCATCCCAGATACGTGATGAATCAGGCGTGCCTACTTCATCAATGTAGATAAGCTTATCTGAACCATCAATGTCTTCAACATAACCAAATTCAAATTTAGTATCGACAAAGATTTGGTCAAGCTGTGCAAGTTCATCACTGATCAGCTTAAAGCCTTCAACAAGTAGTTGCTCATATTTAGCGACATCGTCTTCAGACTTGAAGTTAAAAACAGATAGGTTATTGGTGATGTTTTCACGAGTAATGTTCACATCATCTACTTCAGGAATGTCAGTAACACCTGTGATAATGCCTTTGGTTGATGGCGTAATTAACACTTCATCTAGCTTTTGGTTCGCAGCTAGTCCCTCTGGTAAATCAATACCACAGAAATTACGCGTGCCTTTCGCGTAATCACGCCACATACTGCCAGTAATATATTGGCGAGCAATGGCTTCAACTTTTACTGTACTTGCTTTACGCACAATCCATACATAAGGGTGTGGAATATCAACAATATGGTTACCAGCAAGGCCTGCTTTATCAAATAACTTAAACCAATGAGATGCCACAGAGTTTAGCGCGATGCCTTTACCAGGAACACCATTTAAACCGTTTTCACCTTGCCAAATACAATCAAACGCAGAAATACGGTCAGAAATAACCATAATAGCTAGCTCAGTTCCTTTTGGAACTTGATAACCTTTTTCATTAATTAAACGAGCGCTGTCTTCATCAGTTAACCAATAAACTGAACGCACTTTACCACTGTGTACCGCACCTTTAGTACGGATCGGTAAATCATCGTTTACGTCTAAAACTTTATAGCTAGTCATGCTATCTCCGATAGTATTTGGCATGCTCTTGTGAGCACATGTATGGGATTGGGGTTATGGCCGCCTATAATAATCTAGACGCTTTGAAAGCT
This sequence comes from Pseudoalteromonas sp. BZA4, assembly GCF_040104395.1. Lineage (NCBI taxonomy): Bacteria > Pseudomonadati > Pseudomonadota > Gammaproteobacteria > Alteromonadales > Pseudoalteromonadaceae > Pseudoalteromonas > Pseudoalteromonas sp. BZA4. The sequence continues at coordinate 35,056 of NZ_JBECOT010000028.1, read as the reverse complement.
CAATCATTGCACTATCATCAGCAGCCTGCGGATGTAATAAAAACCATAAAAATTTAAACTTTCAGTAATTTTGCTGTCATAAACATTATTTCGCTATACTAGTGCCCTCGAAATAGGAGGTTTTCTTGGATTACTTAGCAGCTACACAATCAAAAAAATATTTAATGTTTATTTCGCAGAACTATTCGTATGCGATCTTACGCCCATTGCAACGGGAGATTTTAGCTCGTGGTGGTGAAGTTAAATGGTTTTTACATGGGAAAACTGTAAATCGTGATTTTCTTGATGAAAGCGAGCAAACCTTAGATAGCGTTGAGGCTATACACGATTGGCAACCCGATGTACTTTTTGCACCTTCTAATAGTATTCCCACTTTTATACCTGGCGTTAAAGTTGGTGTATTCCATGGCTTTGATGCGGGGAAGTTAAATAGCAAAGGCCAAAATGATCATTTTAAAGTTAGAGGTTGTTTTGATTTGTACTGTACGCAAGGTCCAAATACTACTGCACCTTTCCAAGCTTTAGCTAAAAAGCATGGCTTTTTTCAAGTAAAAGAAACCGGCTGGCCAACACTCGACCCTTTTTTTAGTGAGATTGAAAACAATCCGTATAAAAACCCAGACGACAACAGAAAAACACTCTTAATTTGTTCGACTTTTTCAAAACGCCTGTCTCTTGCACCTAAATTATACGAACAAATAAAAGCATACAGTGAGCAAGGTAAATGGCGAATTTTGGTGCAATTCCACCCGAAAATGCCAAGCGAGCTTGTTGAACAATACAAGGCTCTACAAAACGAAAACCTAACCTTTGTCGAGACTGATAACGTATTACCACTATTACAAGCTGCGGATGTCATGCTGTGTGATACCTCATCCATTTTGCTTATGTTTATCTTACAAAGAAAGCCTGTCGTAACTTTCTGCAATCAAGCACCCGGCGAGCACCTTATTGATGTCACAGATGTCGATAAACTAACTGAAGCGATTGATTATGCCTTCACACAGCCTGCTGAATTAATGGCGAAAATTGAGCACTTCTGCCAGCAACTGCATCCATATCAAGACGGATTATCGAGTCAACGTGTACTTGCTGCTAGCAATGAATTACTATTGAGCAATCCTGCACTTAAGCCGAAACCACGTAATTTTATTCGTAATTTTAAAATGCGTAGAAAATTAAATTACTGGCAATGGTAACAATTCATAGGTCGTTATGATCACGCTTGAAAATGTGCTTTTTAAATGGCACGCAAAACAATCCGAGCCGACGATCAATATTACTAAGCTAGATATTGATCAAGGCGAACATGTTTTTCTTCACGGTCCGAGTGGTTGTGGTAAATCAACGTTATTATCATTGCTTGCTGGCGTCACAGTGCCAACACAAGGCAATATCGAGCTGCTTGGTAAAGCGATTAACCAACTTAGTAATAGTAAACGGGACCGTTTTCGTGCCGACCATATTGGCTATATTTTTCAAAACTTTAATTTACTCCCCTATTTATCGCCCATTGAAAACGTGACTTTAGGTTGCCAATTTTCAAAGCAAAGGCAAAAAAATGCTTTAAAAAATAGTGCAACAATAGCCGCTGAAGCAAGCCGCTTACTGAGCGCTTTAGGGCTAAATGATAACTTGCAGCATCAAGCAGTTGCACAGCTGAGTATTGGCCAGCAACAAAGAGTTGCCGCAGCGCGAGCCTTTATTGGCAGCCCTGAAATTATTATTGCAGATGAACCTACCTCAGCACTCGACACACAAAATCGCCAAGCATTCGTAAAATTGTTATTTGAGCAGGCAAGCGCAGCAAATAGCACGCTAATTTTTGTTAGCCATGATGAAACATTACAAACGCTATTTACCCGCAGTATCAGCCTTGTTGAGTTACAAGGAGGCACAGATGCTACTCATTAAACTCGCCACAAAAAGTTTATTAAACCGAAAGGCCAGTGCCCTACTCACCCTGTTTACCATAGCTATCAGCGTAATGTTATTAATGTCGATTGAGCGAGTTCGAGTTGATGCTAAAAGTAGCTTTAGCAATACAATTTCTGGCACTGATTTAATTGTCGGTGCGCGAACGGGCGATATCCAATTACTGCTGTCTTCAGTCTTTCGCATTGGTCATGCTAATAATGGCGTGAGTTGGAAAAGTTACCAATACATCTCTGGGCAACGGGGTGTGAAATGGGCTATTCCTATGTCACTTGGCGACAGCCATAAAGGTTTAGCTGTACTTGGTACAAATAAAGACTATTTTGAGCACTATCGTTTTGCTAAAAAGCAGTCATTGAGCTTTTCACAAGGCCATGAATTTAATCACTTATTTGAGGTTGTTTTAGGTGCAGAGGTTGCCAGCAGCTTAGGCTATCAGCTAGGCGATGAAGTGGTGATTGCGCACGGCATGGGCAATACCAGTTTTCATAATCATGACGATAACCCATTTAAAGTGGTCGGTATTTTAAATCCAACGGGCACGCCTGTTGATAAAACCCTGCATATTCCACTTGCAGCAATTGAAGCGATTCATGGTGGTCATGCTCATCAGCATGAAGCCGTTCAGGCTGATGCAAATGACCACGACCACGACCACGACCACGACCACGACCACGACCAGCATGATGATGTTGATTTAATTGGCACACCAAAACAAATAACCGCTTTTTTACTTGGTTTCGATTCACCACTTTATACCTTACAAGTACGTCGTAATATCAACCAATACAAAGATGAGGCACTGCTTGCCATCATGCCGGGGGTTACTTTGCGTGAACTATGGGAAATGCTCTCTATCGTTGAAAAAATCTTGCTATTATTTTCTATCGTCGTGGTGCTGATCAGTTTGCTTGGCATGTTAACGAGCCTGCTTTCAAGCTTAAATCAACGCCGCAGAGAACTTGCAATTTTGCGCTCTGTTGGCGCAAGACCTTGGCATATTTTCACCTTGATCTGTGTCGAATCATTACTCATTACAGGGCTTGGCTGCATTGTTGGCATCGCATTATTCTATGCTTTAATGCTACTCGGCGCAGATTACTTGCAAAGCCATGCCGGAATAAGCCTAAATATAGCCTTATTGTCATCCTATGAACTCATGCTTTTAGCTGCGATAATGGTCGCAGGCTTTATTGTTGGGTTAATTCCTGCAACCCGTGCGTATTTCTACTCTCTTGCTGATGGCATGAGTATTAAAATTTAAGGAATGTTATGCCGTTTTTTCGAAAATTCGTCGCTTTAGTCGCATTAGTTGTGTGTTCTGGAGCTAATGCTGGCGCACCTAAAGAAATCTTCTGGGAAGATTTAATTCCAAAAGGTCATGTGCAAATCGATACCCAAGCGCAAGCAAACCATGAAGGCTCTGAACAAAACTGGGTGCAACCAGACCTTGATGCTCCCGTGGTAAAAGAACTTAATGGTCAATCAGTAAGTTTGCCTGGTTTTGTTGTTCCGCTTGAAGGCGACAGCGAAGTGATCACCGAGTTTTTATTGGTACCTTACTTTGGTGCTTGTATTCACGTACCACCACCGCCGCCAAATCAAATTGTGCATGTCACGATTAAAGACGGCGTACCAATCGAAAGCCTATACGATGCGATTGTCGTGACTGGCGTTATCAGCACCGAAACTTGGTCTGGTGAAATTGCTCAAGTCGGCTATAAAATGAAAGCCGTTGGTGTAGCACCATTTGAGTTATAAGTTTTTAAAGAGCATGCTTTTGCATGCTCTTTTAATTAATCTACCACTTTTTCTTTTTCCAGTTCCTGTTCGCTCAATTCATACCATCCGCCACCAAGGGCTTTATAAAGCGTTGCTAGGCTTTGCAGACGATCATTCTTTGCCTGCGATAACGCTATTTCTGCCGAAAATAACTGGCGCTGTGCATCCATTAAATCAAGGGAGCTGGCAACACCATTGCTATACCTAAGGCGTGCTAAGCGATAGTAATCTTGGCTACTGAGCACCAAGCTCCTTTGCGCATCATAGCTTTGCTCTGCCGACTGATAGTTCGAAAGCTGATTGCTTACTTCTTGCAGTGCCACCAGCACTGTTTTTTGGTATTGAATACTTGCCTGATAAGCACGTTGTTCCGCCACCGTTAAATTTGCCTGATTGCGGCCCATATTAAATATTGGCATTAACAGCTCTGAGCCCAGCAACCAAACCTGCGAATTACTGGCGAGCAAATCACTAAAATCAGTGCTTTCACTGCCAAGCTCCGCATATAAATTAAGTTTTGGAAATAAAGCCGCTTTTGCGACCCCAATCTCAGCCATTGCCACTTGCCATTGATACATTGCTTGCTGTACATCTGGCCTACGCTTTAACAGTTCACTAGGTAGTCCTGTGGGTAATTGCTTAGGAAGAGTTTGCACAGATAACTCATTCCCCCCTTGCACATCAGCATTGGCATCACCAATCAAAAACTTTAACTGATTAATAATCCGCCTTTCACTGTGCTGTAAAGGCGGGATCTTCACTTTCGCTGACTCTAATTCAACCTCGGCTTGGCGCTGTTCTAACCCTGAAATAATACCGCCTTTTTTACGAATACGCGCAATTTCAAGCTCCTTCTCGCGAAGCTTAATCGTACTCAGGCTAATTTTTAATTGCTCTTCAACTTCTTTGAGGGCAAAAAACTGCTGCGCAACATCAGCAATCAAGGCGAGCTGCAACGCGTTTCTTGCTTGCTCTTGGCTATAATAATTTGCCAGTGCGGCTTCGCTTGCACGTCGGTTACTACCAAATAAATCTAGCTCCCAACTTAAGTAACCTTTTAAATCAAAGGTATTTTCGGGGCTACTATTGAGTTCTTCTTCTCGCTCTGAAGTAAGCCCTACATTCACATCAGGCCATAAAGCGGCATCGGTAATTCGATACCGAGCTCGCGCTTCAATAATTTTCGATTGCGCAATTAACATATCTTGGTTATTAAGAAGCGCTTGGCTAATCAGCTTTTGCAAATGAGGGTCGCTATATATTTGCTTCCAGCCCGCTAAAGCCTCCGACTGTGGCGTAGCTGTTGCGCCCATAAAATTAGCAACTTCACTATGCTCAGGTGCTTCAAAATCAGGCCCTACAGCACAGCCTTGAATGCAGGCGAAACAAAGCAATGGTAACAATTTATGCATCGACTTGCTCCTCTACTACTTTAGAGGCCGGTGTTTGCTGTTTTTTTACAAAGCGTGCAGCGGTAATAAAGAACAGCGGCACTAATATTATGCCGATAGAGCTTGCCAGTAACATCCCCCCTAAAATAGGCATAGATACTGACTGTCGACCAACCGCTCCGGGGCCAGAAGCAAGTACTAACGGCAATACACCAAGCACAAAAGAGGCTGCAGTCATTAATATAGGCCGAAAGCGAGAACGGGCGGCTTCTATTGCTGCATCAGCGGCATCCATACCTTCTTGATAAAGCTGATTTGCCACCTCAACAATCAAAATTGAGTTCTTTGCAGCAAGGCCTATCAAGGCAATAAAGGCGACTTGAAAGAATAAATTGTTTTCATGTCCCGTCACTAAGGTCAATACAGAGGCTCCCAACATAGCAATCGGGCTTATTAGTAGTACAGCAAACGGCAAGCTCCAACTTTCATAGAGCGCCGCTAAAAATAAAAATACAAACACAACAGCAAGGCTGATAGCGATACTTAGCTGACCCGATGAGCGAATTTCTTGATAGGTTAATCCTGTCCATTCATAGCCAAGGTTAGGCGGTAGTTTTGCCATTTCTTCTTTAATTACGTTAATTACATCACCCGATGCATAGCCTTCAGCTGGCGATACATTCACCATGGCACTGGTAAACATATTAAAGCGATTTATTGCAGACGGACCGGTTGTTAAATTTAACTTAGCAAGCACATTTGATGGCACCATAGCGCCATTTTTTGAACGCACATAAAATTCGTTGAGGTTTTCAGGGCGTGCCCTAAATTCATCTTCAGCCTGAACTTTAACCCGATAAACGCGGCCAAATAAATTAAAGTCATTAATTGTTGATGAGCCAGTAAGCACTTTCATTGTGCTGTAAACATCGGCAATCGGCACCTCTAATGCCATGGCTTTTTCTCTATCTAACTCTAAAAACAGCTGAGGTACTGAGCCACGCAGTGAGCTACTTGCTTTAGCAACTTCAGGGCGGTTATTTAAATTTGCCAGCAGTACCTCGAGCGATTCAACCAGACCCGTTAAGTTGCCTCCTGTTTTTTCTTGCAGCGCAAACTCAACACCAGAGCCCGAACCAAGCCCCGCCACAGCCGATGGCTGAAACACATTAAATTCAGCATCGGGAATGGCGTACAGCTGCTTACGAATATCATTCATCACACTTGTGACCGTAAAACCTTGCTCTGCACGCACTTGCCAAGGCTTTAAAATCACCTCCATTTGACCATGTGATTGCGCACTACCAGCACGGCGGTTTTCACCCGCTAGTGTGAATGAATAAGCTACCCCAGCATGGTTCATAACAAATTGGTTGGCTTTACTTATCACCTCATTGGTACGTGAAACCGTTGCCGCATCTGGCAAGGTAATATCAACAAAAAAGCGTCCTTGATCTTCTTGCGGCATAAAGCTACTTGGTAATTGGCTGAACACAAAGTAACAGCCACCAAGCATTATAAAAAAGCCAATATAACTACGTTTTGCTTTTTCAGAGCATGCCTTTACAAGCCAGGTGTATTTTTTGCCAACACCTTCAAGCCAATTATTAAATTTAACAAAAATCTTATTATTTGATGGGAGGCTAGGTTTTAAGAAAATCGCACATAAAGCAGGGCTCAAGGTTAACGCAACTAGGGTCGAAATGAGTACCGCAACGGTAATTGAAATCGCAAATTCTCGGTACATAATGCCCGTAATACCGGCTAAAAATGACACCGGCACAAACACCGCTGCCAGTACTAAAGAGGTTGCCACTATGGCGCCAGAAAGCTCTGTCATCGCTTGCTTAGTAGCAGCAACTACCTCCATATTTTGCTCATTGATCAGTCGCTCAACACTTTCGACTACGACAATCGCATCATCAACGACGATGCCGATTGCCAATACCATAGCCAATAAACTGACATTGTTTATGGTAAATCCAAATGCAGCCAAGGCGATAAAGGTACCCACTATTGACACCGGCACAGCTAAAGCGGGTATTAAAGTTGTTCGCCAGTTTTGCAAAAATAAATACACCACTAAAATCACTAAGATCAGCGCCTGAATAAGGGTATTGATCACCTCATTAATCGACAGCTTGATAAACTCAGAGGCATCATAAAATAACTGCCATTTCACTCCCTTTGGAAAAGCCGCGCTCAGGCGCTCCATCTCAGCCTTAACGCGCTCAGTAACCGCTAATGCATTAGAGCCTGGTAACATATAAACCTGCAAAATAGTGGCGGGCTGTTCATTTAGTTTTGAATTTAAAGTGTACGCAGACGACGCCAGCTCAACCCTTGCAACATCTCGCAAACGGATCATCGAGCCATCACTATTCACTCGCAGCATAATGTTATTAAATTCATCAACCTTATTAAGCCGTCCTTGTGCCCGCACCGGAAAATTAAGCTTAATTGCATCGCTCATTGGCTGAGCCCCAATCTCCCCAGCAGCGGCCTCTTTATTTTGTGCTTTGATTGCTGTGGTCACATCATTCACGGTTAACTCGTAGCCCGCTAAAATATCAGGCTTTAACCAGACCCGCATAGCATAAGAACGCGAGCCAGTGTTACGCACTTTACCAACCCCCGGAACACGCTTTAAAGCCGCCTCAACATTGATGCTAGCGTAGTTACTCAAATAGATTTCGTCATAGCGGGGGTCATCAGAGGTCAGTGCCAGTTTCAAAAGCTCAACGGAACTTTCATTAGAGACATTCACCCCTTCAGTTTGCACATCAACAGGTAAATTACTGCCTGCTTGGCTTGCGGTGTTTTGCACATCTACAAGGGCGAGATCTGGGACGGTGCCAACATCAAAGGTGAGTGTGATCCCAACACTGCCAGAGTTAGTTGCCTTTGACTCCATATACAACATATTCGGCGTGCCATTTAATTCTTGTTCAAGAGGAATGGCTACCGACTCCGATGCGGTCTCAGCCGTTGCGCCAGGGAATGAAGCAGACACTTTAACCGACGGCGGAGCAATATCAGGGTATTGATCAATCGGTAGGGTTAAGAGCGAGACCAAGCCTGTGAGTAAAATAACTAACGAAATAACGATAGCAAACACTGGACGCTTGATAAAAAAATGCGAAAACATAGTTAAGCTCCCTGCTGATTTTTTTCATCATCTTGTTTGCTTGGTTTATCTGGCGCCAGTGGAATGGTGCCCGTGTTTGGCGTTAATTGGCGTTTTTCAAACTCGGCTAACGAAATCGCTTTTACTTGCTGACCATGACGAATACGATGCAAACCTTTCACCACCACTTGCTCACCGGCACTCAAGCCAGCGCTGGCAACAATCCCTTGTTCACCGTAATGCTCAACAACAATAAAGCGCCGCTCTATCTCACCTGAATCAAGTACCACCATCACATAAATACCGCCCTGCTCAACTTGCGTAGCTTCTTCAGGGACAACTATGGCATCTTTCAACTCAGATAATTTAATCCGTGCTTTTGTATATTGCCCAGGTAATAGCTCACTATTAGGGTTAGGCAGTTTTGCTCTTACTTTAAAGGTGCCCGTTTTCGGGCTAATTTTAGGGTCGGTAAAACTCACATCGCCCCAATATCGATACTCACTGCCATCAGGCAAAGAAATACGTACAAAGCCCTCAAGTGCCTTGCCTTGTTGTTCGGCTTGTAGCTGCTCCATCATGCTGGTCATACGCCGCTTGGCATTCAAATAATCAAGAGCCGACATATTAAAATTAACGAAAATAGGGTCTATTTGCTGAATGGTAGTAAGGAGTGAAATACCGTTACTGCCGACCAAAGCACCTAGATCGGCTTCAGAGCTACCAACCATGCCGCTAATTGGCGCCGTAATACGGGTATATTCTAAATCAAGCTTGGTTTCTTCAAGTTCTGCTTGGGTTGCTGATAATGACGCTTGCGCTTGCTCTTGGATAGAAATTGCATTGTCGTAGTCGAGCTGACTTGCTGCATCTTGCTCGTAGAGGGGTTTTAAACGAGTAACATCGCGCTTTGCTTTTGCCAGCGCTGCTTGGTCTTTTTGTAGTGCGGCTTTAACGCGATTAAGCTTAGCTCGGTAGGGTCTATCATCAATGGTGTAGAGTAAATCACCTTCGTTTACCCAACTACCTTCAACAAATTCAACACTTTGTACAAAACCGGTGATCCGTGCGCGTACTTCAACATCAAGTGATGCGTCTGTACGCGCCACGTAATTCCCATACAGCGGCACATCAAACTGCTTAACCTCAGCGGTAACCACTTCTTCAACGATAACTTGAGGTTGCTCTTTAGAACAACCCACCAGTGCCGCTAAGCACACGCACCCTATGACGTATTTGTTTAATAGCATACAACCTTCTCATTCCTTAAGCCTGTCTCTATCTTGCTATCTGTTGCAATACTACATAGATGAGGGATTCTTTGTTATTTTTGACAATTAGAGCAGTACACAGTGCTTCTTTGCCCTAATCTAATTTCTTTTAATGGCTCTTTACACGTTACACATGGCTCACCTTTGCGACCATAAACTAGTAATTGTTGGGCAAAATAACCGGGCTTACCATCACTTTGAGCAAAATCTTTTAATGTTGTGCCGCCTTGCGTGATAGCCGCAGCAAGTGTTTCTTTAATAATAGGCACTAATTGCTGATAACGCTTTAAAGACACCTTGCCGGCTTCTCGTTTCGGGTGAATTCCGGCCTTAAATAACGACTCATTGGCATAGATATTACCTACACCAACGACCACAGCGTTATCCATAATAAACTGTTTAATTGGTACTTTTTTATTTCTAGACTGTTCGTAAACACGCTTTGCAGCAAACTCATCGGTAAGAGGCTCCGGTCCAAGCTTGGTTAGCAAGGTATGACATTCGCCTGGTGCTTGCCATAAGCAGGCACCAAAGCGACGCGCGTCGTTGAGCCTTAGCGCTTTACCTGAGGCTAAAATAAATTCGATATGGTCGTGCTTTTTTAATGGCTCATCTGCGCTCACAACTCGTAAGTTGCCCGACATTCCTAAGTGCAAAATAACGCTACCCAGCTCACAACCGAGTAATAAATATTTTGCTCTACGCTCCACTGAAGTAACTTTAAGTCCTTGTAATTGATATACATCATCAGGCACAGGCCAACGCATACTGGGGTTATGAATATTTACTTTGGTCACTGTTTGGTTAAGCACATGCGGTGTTATTCCCAAACGGCTAACTTCAACTTCTGGTAATTCAGGCATCTGTGACTCTCTTAAAACGGGTATAACGGAAATAACTTAGCAGCATCAGCTTGTTCAAGCTCAAATACTCGTTGTAACCGCTTATCTAATAAATAGTATTGCTGATCTATGTTGTACAACTGATACACCGCTGGCAACTGCTCACCGGCTAGCCACACGGAGGCAACATAATCAGCCGATATCTGTGAAATTTTACTCACAGGGAGACTGGCAATAGTCAGTTTTTGATGTTGCCAAAGTTCAACGAGTTGTTCGAGCTGCTGCTCATCGCCTTGCCATGTGGTTTCTTGCAGTGATTGGCTACGCCAAGAGGTGCCGATACGCTCGATTTTTAATTCTGGAAATGCCATTGCTAAAATGAAGCTTTGCTCTGGGAGTAATGCTTGTACCCCTTCTTCAACGGGCTGTGTATTGAGCTTTTTATGTAGGCCATTGAAGAAAAAAATCATCAATAGCATCGAAATAATCACCACATTATTCCATGCTTTTCGGCTCAAGCGCATCAGTATCTTCCTCAGTTTTCAATATCTTAAAGTGTAACCAAAAAGGACATTAATTGGCAGTTGTAATTGATCAACAAAATTTCATGTCTGTTATGTATCAATCTGTCGATACTTTGCTAAAATATCCGCCAAATTTAAAGGAGTTCCGTCAATGTCAATGTATGTAGTGGGTCATAAGATCCCTGATTCAGATTCAATTTGCGGTGCAATTGCGCTTGCTTACTTAAAAAACCAGATCAATGAACCTGCGATCCCGACGCGTTTAGGTGAAGTATCACCTGAAACACAATTTATCCTAGATAAATTCGGTTTCGAAGCACCTGAGCTAAAACTTAGCTACGCAGGCGAAGACGTTTATATCGTTGACCACACAGAAAAAACACAAGCACCTGATGACATCGATGAAGCGCGTGTTGTGGGTGTTGTTGATCACCACAAACTAGGCGATTTAACATCATCAACACCACTTGAGTGTTGGATCCGCCCAGTGGGTTGTTCAAACACTATCATCAAAATGATGTATGACTTCTACAACGTAGAGATTCCAAAAGATATCGCGGGCATCATGTTATGCGCGATCTTAAGCGACACTGTAATCTTTAAATCACCAACTTGTACAACAGCTGACATCAAGTGTGTTGAAGCACTTGCAGAAATCGCTGGCATCGAAGATTTCAAAGAACTTGGCATGGAAATGTTCAAGGTTAAATCAGCAGTTGAAGGCACGCCTGCACGTGATTTAGTAATGCGTGATTTCAAAGACTTCAACATGAACGGTAAGCTAGTAGGTATTGGCCAGCTAGAAGTTATCGACCTTGCTGTATTTGATGAGATCAAAGCAGACCTTGAAGCTGACATCGCAAAGCTTAAAGAAGAAGGCGGTCGCCACTCAGTATTACTCCTGTTAACTGATATCATGAAAGAAGGCTCTGAAATGCTAATTGCGTCTGATGACGTATCAGTAATCGAAGCTGCCTATGATGTTAAATCAGAAGACGGTCGCATATGGTTAGATGGCGTATTAAGCCGTAAGAAGCAAGTAGTACCACCACTACAAGACGCTTTTGCAAAAATCTAATCCTATTAAAAAGACCGCATAAACATTATGCGGTCTCTTAGATAAAATTAATTCAATGTTATTAAAAGGATTTATATACATTGACTACCTTTATTATTGATGACAAATCAGGCGCATGTGATTCTATGTGGTCTGATGAATATGGGTTTAAAGTACTCGTTCCGCTAAACAAGTACCTTTTCATCCCAACTTTAGAACCTTTTGAAAGTACCCAAGCTCTGAAAATAGGCGCACCTAAATTACTTTTTTATTGCGGTTCTTATGAACAAATAATTCTTCATCAAGCATTTTCACTTAACCTTCTAAATACCAATCAATATTCTATTTATGCGAACAATGCTGCTAAGTTCGGATTCGATAGCTTTGGCTTTATTGAAGTATTACTCAATAATTGGGAGCCTATAGCTTTTTCAAATATTGAAAATAGTTTAGGCGTATTATTTGGTGGAACAGGTGGGAATATTGCGAATCTACATTATAAAGATAACTACAGTACAGTCCTCGCAGTAGAAGAAGCTATAAAACTGGACGCACACTCAGATAGCCCCATATCTCACTATCATCACACCATTGACGGCGAAGATTTTTTTGAAAACTTAGATTATACTGGCAATAAAGTCGTTCAAAATATATACTGCTCAGCTAGTAAATTAATAATTTCAATGCAAACGGGTGAGCGAGGTGGAAATATGAAAAATATTCAATATTCTGGCTGTACTACTTCGGCACAGCAAGAAGCTCCAGCTATTAATATAGACAATGTTGTGGGCTCTGCAAAAGTTGCTCAAAAGAGAATTTTAAAACGAAGAAGAAAACCTTCAACTTTAAAGTTCAGAGATGATATGAACATTTCTCCTGAAAAAGTTCAGTTTAAAATGATAGATTTATAAAAGCCGATGTAACATCGGCTTTTTTTGTGTCTAAAATTTTCGCGGTAGTTAGATTTGCGTTGCATTACGCTGGCGTAACACCTCAAATAAACAAATACCGGTCGCAACTGACACATTTAAACTAGATACCGAACCAGCCATTGGGATTTTAACTAATAAATCACAATGCTCACGTGTAAGGCGGCGCATACCATCCCCTTCTGCACCCATAACAACAGCCATTGGCCCTGTTAGGTTTGCATCAAATAACTCAGTATCTGTTTCACCGGCAGTACCAACAACCCAAACGCCTGCATCTTTAATTTCACGTAGCGTACGCGCAAGATTGGTTACTTGTACCAATGGCACTGTTTCTGCTGCACCACACGCTACCTTGCGCGCTGTGCCGTTTAGTTTTGCAGATTTATCTTTAGGAACGATAATCGCGTGTACGCCCGCAGCATCTGCACTACGTAAACAGGCACCTAAGTTATGCGGATCTGTTATACCATCAAGCACCAATAAGAAAGGCGTTTCTTCACGGGCTATGATCTCATCTAGATCTTTTTCGTTGTACATGCGCGCCGCTTTTACATTAGCGATAATGCCTTGGTGCTGCTCACCATTTGCTTTATTATCAAGCGCTTTACGCTGCATAAATTGTACAGAAATACCGAATTTACGTGCTTGGTCAATAACCGGGTTTAAACGTTTATCTTCACGCCCTTTTAAAGCGTATATTTCTAAAAAGCGCTCAGGCTCTTTTGCTAATATTGCTTCAACTGAGTGAAAACCAAAAATTAATTCATTACTCACGTATTATTTGCTCCTCGGCCATTACGTTTACGGGCATTCTTACCCGGTCTTTTTGCCTTTTTGGTGGCTTTTTTCTTACTCTTCTTTTTACCGGCTTTTACAGCATCAGCTTGTTTACTATTAGGCTTTTTACGCCCTTTAGAAGGTGAAGACTTGCCACGTTTTTCATTCTCTTTGTCGCCTGATTTTGCCTCAAAGCTGCCTGACTGCGCTTTTTTACCAGGAATTTTACCTGCTTTGAGCTGGGCACGAACACTTGGTTTTGCAGGGGCACTACGGCCACGACGACGCGCATAACGGTCTTGTTGCGCTTCACCTGCTAACACTAAGTTTATGCGTCGCTCATCAAGACTGACAGATGACACCTGAACCGTTAGTTTATCGCCTAAACGATAAACGGTGTGAGTTTGTTCACCAATCAAGCAATGCTTAGCACCATCATAATGGAAATACTCATTGCCCAGGTTAGTTACATGGATCATGCCGTCGATTTGTAAATCATCTAAGCGTACAAATAAACCAAAGTTAGTTACCGATGAGATCACCCCACCAAATTCGTCACCAACATGGTCTTGCATAAATTCACATTTAAGCCAATCTGCCACTTCGCGAGTCGCATCATCAGCACGGCGTTCAGTGGTTGAACACTGCTCACCTAAAATATCAACTTCGTCATCAGTGTAGGCATACTCACCCGATGTTTGCTGACCTTGCGCTTTAAGTACCGCTTTAATTGCACGGTGCACCACTAAATCAGGGTAACGACGAATTGGCGATGTAAAGTGGGCATAGGCTGGTAAAGCTAAACCAAAGTGACCAATGTTATCTGGCTGATAAACCGCTTGCTTCATTGAACGGAGCAACATGGTTTGAATAAGCTCAGCTTCTGGGCGGTCGCCTAATTTAGCTAACACTTGGGTTATTTCTTTTGGTGTTGGCTCATCAGAAATCGCGGTTTCGATACCAAGCTCTGATAAAAAGTTTCTGAAGAAACCAAGCTTTTCAGCATCAGGCTCATCATGCACACGATAAAGCGCACTCGCCTCGTGCTTTTCTAATAATCGGGCTGCCGATACGTTCGCTAAAATCATGCACTCTTCGATAAGTTTGTGTGCATCATTGCGAACCACTGGCACGATTGATTCGATCTTACGATGTGCATTAAACACAAAGCGCGTTTCTAAAGTTTCAAACTCAATCGCACCACGCTCTTGGCGAGCAGCTTTAAGTGCCATGTACATTTGCTGTAAGTCAGTTAAATGTGGCACCATCTTGGCGTACTCTTCACGCAGCTTTTCATCGCCTTGTAAAATCGCATTCACTTTCGTGTAGGTAAAACGAGCGTGTGAATTCATCACCGCTTCGTAAAATTTATACCCAGACAACTTACCCGCTTCTGACACCGTCATCTCAGCAACCATACATAAACGGTCAACTTCTGGGTTCAATGAGCACAAGCCATTCGATAGCACTTTTGGCAGCATCGGAATAACTTGCTCAGGGAAGTATACTGAGTTACCACGTTCAATCGCTTCTTTATTCAGAGGCGTGTTCATTCCTACGTAGTGCGACACATCGGCAATGGCCACCCATAAACGCCAACCACCTGATGGTTTGCGCTCACAGTAAACGGCATCGTCAAAGTCACGGGCATCTTCACCGTCGATTGTAACTAGCGGTAAGTCACGTAAATCAACGCGACCTTGCTTTGCTTGTTCATCAACAAACTCACCTAAATGAGCAACTTGCTTTTCAACCGCTTCTGGCCAAACATGGGGAATATCGTGATTGCGTAGTGCAACTTCAATTTCCATACCCGGTGCTAAATGCTCACCCAGTACCTCAGTGACTTTACCTACCGCATTCATATGTCGGCTTGGGTTTTGGGTAATTTGCACCTGCACCATTTGGTTGTGGCGCGCGCCATTTTCACTACCCGGTAGTATCATAATATCTTGCGTTATGCGTGGGTCTTCAGCCACAACAACTGCAATACCATGCTCAACAAAATAGCGGCCAACAATCGGGGCTCGCTCATTGGTCAGAACTTTGATGATGCGTGCATCGCATTTGCCACTTGAGCCTTTGCGGTTGCCTTTAGCAAGCACAATGTCACCGTGCAACACCATATTCATTTGGTGCTTTGCGATAAACCAATCTTTACTCTCACCTTCAACTTCTAAAAAGCCGAATCCGTCACGATGACCAATGACCTTGCCTTTAACCAGGCCTGATTCATCAATCAATGCGTAGCATTTAAACTTATTGAAATACAGTTGACCATCGCGTTCCATAGCACGTAAACGACGTTTGAACGCAATTTGACGCTCTGTATCATTCACATGTAATTCGTCACAAAGTTGTGTGAAGTTTGCTGGTTTGGCGCGAGATTCTAAGTGAGTAAGTATAAACTCACGGCTAGGGACGGGGTTTTCGTACTTTTCTTGTTCTCGACTGAGATTTGGATCCTGTTTTGACATTCACTATCTTGTTAGTTGGTTATGTTGTTATTTTAACCCATAACCTAACAATGAGACAGGCAAAAGCTATGAAACTTTTAAGAAATTGATTAATTCTGCCAAAATGAAGCTTTGATATTCTTTGCAACAAACACTCTGTGTTAATATTTTCGGAAAATAACAACAAGCTAACATAATTATATGGATATTAACTTAACCCACTACCTCGCAACGATGGCCTACAACAGCGCCTATATTGGTCTGTTCATTGCGATCATAGCCGTTGCAAAACTGTCGTATAACTTAGCAACCCCTTATAACACCACCAGCCAATTAACAGATAATGCCAACAGTGCCTTGGGTTTATCTATTGGCGGCTACTTAGGGGCAATTACCATTATTTATGGCTTTGTTTTAGCTGGGCCTAGCCAAGGTTTGCTAAGCGATTTGATGAATGTATCACTGTACAGTGTATTAGGTATGGTGCTGCTAACCTGCTCACGTATTTTAAATGACAAATTACTGCTACGTTTGTTCTGTAACCAAGAGCAATTAATTAACCAACAAAATGAGGCTGTTGGCTTAGTACAAGCAGCAAACTATATGGCCGCAGCACTGATCATTGGTGGCGCATTAACCGGTGAAGGCAGCTGGTTATCAGCCATAGTGTTTTATTTTTTAGGGCAACTAATGCTGATCATTTTTGCCAAAGGCTATGATCACCTCACTGCTTTTAATCTTCATGAACAGCTCGAAAAAGGCAACAAAGCCGTTGCACTTAGCTTTTCAGGCACTATGTTGGCGTTAGCTATTATCTTGTGTCATGCGCTCATTGGTGGCTTTCATACTTGGCAACAAAGCTTAAGCTTATTCTTTATTGACGCATTATTTGGCTTTTTAATTTTACCAATTGTGCGTTACCTCGTTGATAAAATTATCTTTAGCAAAATTTCACTCGACCAAGCAATGCACGACAAAAACACCGCCGTTGCGGTTATTGAAAGCAGCATTGCAATCTGTGTTGCTGTTATCATCACTATCGCTATTTAAGCTTATTTATGGAGTAATGGATGAACATCTATAAGCTTTTTATTATTGCCGCTATCACATTTGTTGTTTGCTTAGTGATACGTGCAGATCTACAAGCGCCACTTATTAGTGGCCAATATGGCAACTTTAAAGACTACGACGGACAAGACAAACCTTACCTATTTACAGTCCCAGAAGATGGCCAAATGATGCGCTTAGAAATTAAAGGCAGACTGCCTTTAAACTCTTGGAAAGCCATTGATATCGAAATTTTTGACCCTGATGGTAACTACTTATTTAGTTACTCTGATGAACTTTGGGCCGAAACCGGACACGATTCAGATGGTAAATGGACTGAGTACCGTGATTATACTCATCACGATGTTCACTTCCCTAAGAAGGGGCAATATAGCGCCTACGTCAGTAGTACGTTTGGCCCAAATAAGCGTGCCGAACATTTTAGTTATACGTTTCGTATTATCCCAATCAAAGGTAACAGTAATTTCATGCTACCGCTGTTATGGATTTCTGGCTTCATCGGCGGTGTAGCGCTATTTGTAATGCTGCATCGTTTAGAAGCTGAGCGTGAAGACTCCGATATTACTTATAAACCAATCAATAAGTTAAACCCTGAAGCTATAAAAGCAATGGAATCGCGCATCTCTGTTTGGCCTATTGTGTTACTGTTTTTAGCACCCGTGCTCTTCTTTTCCTTCTTGGCATATAGCAAAGGTGACAAAGAGCAAGATTGGCAAGTTTACTCCTATCACCACCTCACGATAAGCGTTGATAAACAATTGCGTGAACAAAGTATTGGCAGTGCAGGTTTCCGTTCACGAGGCGGCCCAGGTGGTAAATAAATCAATTCGCGAAAGCCACATTTTACTGTTTAGTATTTTTGTTGCTGGCCTTTGCTCAATTATCTATGAGCTACTGATCGCAACCACTGGTGCCTACTTTTTGGGTGATAGCATCACCCAATTTTCTCTGACAATTGGCGTCTATATGGCGGCAATGGGAGTTGGCTCTTATTTTTCGCGTTTTGTGCCTGATAAGCCATTGCTGGTGTATTTTATTGGCTTTGAGTTAGCACTTGCGCTACTTGGTGGTTTGAGTGTGCCATTGCTGTATTTCTGTTATGCGTTTGGTTTACCGCTGCAAGCAATTAGTATTTTACTCACCACGCTAATAGGGATTTTGATTGGTTTGGAAATTCCGCTGTTAAGTCGCCTAATGGAAAAACATTATGCGCTAAAAGCAAACCTCGCCAATGTGTTATCTATTGACTACTTTGGCGCCCTGCTTGCGACTTTACTGTTTCCTTTTCTATTTTTACCTTGGCTTGGGGTTTTTAAAACAGCCTTAAGCTTTGGCTTAATGAATCTCAGTATTGCGCTGTTATTGCTGTGGTACTTTATCGACCATATCAGCCCAAACCGTCGAAAAGTACTGAGGCTCACACTTGTTTTAGTTAGCTTAATATTAGTGCTTTGCTTATTTGCTAGCAAACAGCTTACCCATCTTTGGCAAAGCCAAATCTACGATGACCGTGTTGTGCACTCAGAACAAACGCCCTATCAGCAAATCGTAATGACTCGTCATAAAGATGATATTCGGCTTTATTTAAACGGTGGCTTACAGTTTTCATCGATTGATGAGTATCGCTATCACGAAGCGCTTATTCACCCCGCTATGGTGCGCCATGGTAATGCCAAACGTATTCTAATTTTAGGCGGTGGCGATGGCTTAGCAGCTAGAGAGCTTTTGAAATACCCGCAAATAGAATCTATTACCCTAGTCGATTTAGACCCAGCAGTAGCTAAGCTTGCGCAAACTAATCACAACCTGACAACACTTAACAAGCACTCACTCAGTGACCCTAAAGTGACGGTTATTCATCAAGATGCTTATGTGTTTATTGAGCAAAACGAACAGCTGTTCGATATTATTTTTATTGATTTACCTGATCCAAAAGCAATCAATTTAGCACGGCTTTACAGTCAGCAGTTTTATCAACTAGTAAAAACACGACTACCAAATAACGGTATTGTAGTGACCCAGGCCACCAGCCCATTTTTTGCGAAACACGCATTTTGGTCTATCAATAACACACTCAGTGCAGCGGGCTTTGCACACACCCTGCCTTATCATTTGAATGTGCCCTCTTTTGGCGAATGGGGCTTTGTTATGGCTTGCAACTTGATGTGCAGTAACCAACAAGTATTGCCAGTTAAAACCCGCTTTTACCGCCCAGAAAATGACGCATATTTATTTATTTTCACTCCGGATATTAGCGCTAACAATGAAAAAGTATCGACCCTTGATGAGCCGAATGTACTGCACTATTACTTGCAGGGGTGGAAATATTGGAACTAAACGAATGGATTAGCCCATTTGGGGAGTTTACAAAGTAAAGGATTACCGTTACAAAGAGAGTTAATAACAACAATAACAAGGTTTGTAATGCAGGCGCACAAACAGAGCCTTATATACTTACATATTGCAGTACTCCTATTTGGTGGTACTGCATTATTTGCCAAGCTAGTCAGCTTAAGTGCATTAGATATTACCGTTTACCGAACAGCAATTGCAGGCTGTGCCTTACTGATCTTACTTACAATTCAACACAAAGCGATTAAGCTTCACTCGCGTCGCGACTACCTTATAGCCTTGTTACTTGGTATCACTGTTGGAATACATTGGCTCACCTACTTCGCAGGTATGCAACTAGCAGGTATTGCAGTCGGTATGATTGCCTTTTTTACTTACCCTGTTATCACGGTATTTTTAGAGCCTTTATTTCATGGCAGTAAACCTCAGCTCAAAGATATTTTTAGCGCCTTGGTGGTGATGCTTGGTATTTATTTACTTATTCCTGATGCCAGCTTAGGCAATGATGTCACACTCGGTATTGCTATTGGCATTTTGTCAGCGTTCTTTTTTGCGTTTCGAAATATCGTTCACAAACGTTACTTTAGCCAATATGGCGGCCCACAAACCATGCTTTATCAAACTTGGATCGCCTGCGTTATGCTGTGCGCCTTTGTCGAAGTACCGCCATTACAAGTTGATACAATAAATTGGCTGCTATTAATTACCGTAGGGGTTATTTTTACAGCAGCACCGCATTCACTGTTTGCAGCAAGCCTAAAAAACTTATCAGCTTCAACCGCTGGTTTGATATCGTGTTTGCAGCCTTTATACGGTACGTTTTTCGCTTTTTTAATTTTGCATGAGCAACCTTCAATTAGCACTCTTATTGGTGGCGCACTGGTGATTAGCGCCGCTTTTTATGAAACATGGTCAGTGACTCGTAGGTATAAGCAATGATGAAAGTATTCGCTCACAGAGGTGCCAGTGGTACCTACCCAGAAAATACTCAAAGCGCCATTATCGCAGCTGTTGATTTAGCAGTAGATGGCATCGAAATTGATGTGCAAAGCTGCCTTGATGATTACATGATTATTCACGATACTTGGCTTGATCGCACAACCTCGGGTCGCGGTAAGGTAAATGCCTGCTCAAAAGAGCAAATTCAACAATACGATGCAGGCAATGGCGAGTGCGTGCCCACTTTACAACAGGCAATCGATTGGGTTGGTGATAAAACTTTACTTAATTTAGAGCTTAAACATACTTTTTCGTTAGATAAATTTGTAGAGCTTATTGAGTCAAACGTTAGCGCTGGGAAAATTTCTCGTGATAACCTGTTAGTCTCTTCATTCGATCATCACCAACTGATGTGGCTAAAGCAAAAATTGCCGTGGGTAAAGATAGGTGCACTCACCGCTTCTATACCAATTAATTACAGTGAGTTTGCACAAAAACTCCATGCCTACAGCATTCATGTAGATAAAAACTTTATAAACCATGAGTTTGTTGCTGACGCAAAACAACGCGGCCTTCAAGTTTATGCTTACACGGTCGATAAAGTGGAAGATATCGAATTAATGCTAGAGTATGGCGTAGATGGTATTTTTACTAATTTTCCGTGTCATACACAAATGACACTGCAGTCACTGTAACTCAACAAAACTAAGCTATACTGTTGAATTATGTGACATTGAACAATAAAAAATTACGCCAAAATGAATCAACACAACACCTTAATGAGTAGCTATATGCGCATTTACAATTTTATCGAACAAACTTTCTTTTACACCCTCACACGTAAGATTGTCGGTAATTTAGGTTTTGTGTTTGCGTTTCAAGCCATTACTTTGATTTGGCTTTATAGCAGCCTGTCAGAACAGCAAGCTGGCATGGGACTATTTTGGTTAATGACCTTTGTTATCATCGCGAGCTTTATTTTTACTATTTTCTATATGCGCTTTTTAATTGTGCGCCCAGTGCAAGCAATGCGCGATACACTTGAGCAAATCAACCGCCATGATGCCGATTTATCTGCCAAGTTACCACATTTTACCTACGATGAATTTCGTGATTTAAGTGAGCAGTACAATACCTTTACAGTTCATTTAGCAAACCTATTAGCAACTACTTATCAAAGTGCACAAGCCAGTGCTGATAGCAGTTCAAAGATGACTCATTCAATGCAGCAAACCGCAGAAATGAGCCATCAGCAAATAAAATTCAGTCAAACCATTACTGATTCAAGTAACCAAATTACTTCAAGCCTTGAGAATATCTCGGCGAATACGGACAGCGTACATCAAGTAAATAATGAACACTTGAGCTTTGTGCAGCACTCAGCTACTGAGTTATCGGCACTGGTTAAAAAGGTCGCGATGATAAGCCAAATTTTGGGTAACTTCTCAGCAACAGTGTCTGGTCTGAAAGAAAACAGCGAGAACATTCGCGCCATTTTGAAAATGGTCGAAGAATTTTCGGATCAAACCAATTTACTTGCCCTCAATGCTGCAATTGAGGCGGCACGTGCCGGTGAAGCTGGCCGAGGTTTTGCTGTGGTTGCCGATGAAGTCAGATCGCTCTCAGTTAAAGTAAACGATGCAACTCGCCAGATCAGCGATTTTATTAATCAGATGAACACCCTCGTTAGCGAAACCAATAAAGAGTCTGAGCAGTTAATTAGCCACTCGAGTGAAGCTGAAACAGCGATTAGCAACACCTCAACAGGCTTTAGCAATATGCTTGGCGAATTTGAGCAAAACCAACAACAACTACAACAGATTGTCAGCGCGGTGCATTTACTAGAGCAAACCCAAATCCAGACCCATCAAACGGTTGAGCAAATTGTGGCTTTGGGTGAGCAAGCTAAGCAGCAAATTGATGAATCACTCGCTGATTGCCAACAGTCCCATAAACTGAGCCAACAAACCCAAGAGCAGTTAAAACGCTTTGTGTGATCGGCTTTTAACTGCTGCTCTGAGTCAAACTATGTTAAAGTAGCCGCTTCTTGGCTACTTTTTTATTGACCGTGACAACACCCGCTATTGATTATGAACAACTCGCACTGCAAATAAAGCAATGGGGAAAAGACCTTGGCTTTGCAGAAGTCGGGATCACTGATATTGACCTAACGAAGCATGAAGCCCAGCTACAACGATGGTTAGATTTAGGCTATCACGGTGAGATGGAATACATGGCAGCTCATGGTATGAAGCGAGCGCGCCCAGCAGAGCTGGTACCTGGCACGCAGCGAGTCATCTCAGTAAAAATGAACTACCTGCCGCCTGATGCAAGTTTTGCTAAAAACCTTAAACAAACCGACAAAGCGTACATCAGTCGCTATGCATTGGGTCGTGACTATCATAAGTTAATTCGCAACCGTCTGAAAAAGTTAGGCCAAAAAATAGAGCAGCAAGTTGGCCAGCTCGGTTTTCGCCCCTTTGTTGACTCAGCCCCCGTGCTTGAAAGGCAACTAGCCGAAAAGGCAGGCTTGGGCTGGCGTGGAAAACATAGTTTATTAATCAATAAAGAGGCGGGCTCTTGGTTTTTCTTAGGGGAGCTGTTTGTTGATATACCACTACCTATTGATGATGAGAATAGCTTTGAAGGCTGTGGGAAATGCGTTGCCTGTATGACGCTGTGCCCAACCGGTGCGATTGTCGAGCCTTATGTAGTCGATGCCCGTAAATGTATCTCTTACCTTACGATTGAACTGCAAGGCGCGATTCCAGAAGAGTATCGCCCACTGTTAGGGAATCGTATTTATGGCTGTGATGACTGTCAGTTAGTGTGTCCATGGAATCGCTATGGTCAGCTAACCGATGAAGCTGACTTTCACCCAAGAAAGCAGCTTAAAGATCAAGACTTACTGACTTTATTTGCATGGGATGAAACTACCTTTCTTAAAAATACCGAAGGCAGCCCTATACGCCGCATTGGTCACGAGCGTTGGTTAAGAAACCTCGCTGTCGGCTTAGGTAATGCTGATTACAACGATCAAATAATCGAGGCTTTAGAGCAAAGGTTAACAACAGCTACAGCTTTGGTCGCTGAGCATATCGAGTGGGCACTTGATCAGCAAAAAAATAAGCGCCAGTTAAAGCTTCGTAAAACGGCGCGCTTAATTCGCATTGTTGAAAAAGGACTGCCCAGAGATGCTTGATAGCTTAAAATCCAGACTATTTGAAGCAGCGCCACTAAGTCGAAACAGTGTTTTCGGTACGCCAATCAAGTTTGGATATCATTCAAGGCTGTGCAGGAGCGGGTAAGCCCACGTCGATGCAAGCCATGCGCTTAGCCTATCAACCCCAAGGGTTTAGCGTGCGTGGTGCCACCGTGGCCAGACAGCCCGCCCAGCAGCTTGAAAAGGACATCGACATTGAAAGTATCACTTTAGCCAGCCTGTTAAACGAACTCAGCAAAGGCAACAGCCAAGCCAAGTTTAAAAACACAGTGATATTACTCGATGAAGCCGGGCAGCTTGCCACTCTAGATTTACTGCAATTGATGCAGGCTGTGCACGAATTAATACCATTAGACGTCAGCGGGAAGCGTGGGCACGTACGGTGGTCAATGACTTGAGAAGTGACAATGTCAAAGCTGCACTGGATACCTTTGGTGGCAAAGGCTTGCTGCACATCGAGCAGGACAGCCAGAATGCCCGTGAGCAGTTGGTGAAACACTGGCAAGCCTACACCGAGGCCAACCCCGACAAGCAAACTGTATATTCCGCACCTAAGTTACCACTCTTATGCTTTAAAATTACCATGCGTTCGAGAAAAACTTTCCACCTGTCCGACAAAAGTTTACCAGTGAGATTTTTCACGGCATACGTTTTGGGTTGGTTTTAGAATCAAGTAGGTTGGAATATTAAGCGAAAGTAAGCGTGTTACTTGATGGTAATAGCTCTTCTTTTTAGGTATTCATCATACAATGAGGGGCTTGCGTTTTTGCAAAGTTCAGCAACTTGATCAAGCCAAACAAAGTACTCTGTTAGTCGCTCATTTGACCAACCGCAAGGAATGGCCGAAGCGTTTGAGCAAATATCAGCAAGCTTAATACGCTGCACTGAGATGGCTTTAGTGGGCAGCTGTTCGAGTATGCTAGCCCTACGTGCTGTTAATGATAGTGTTTTATCGTCTGTTAGCGCTTGCACCATTTCAAGTACACAAATACCAAATTCATTCGCAATTTGTTCCTTGGTAATTTCTGTGTCTTCTAGGCTGTCATGAAGAGCAGCGGCGCACAACTCATTTTCATCTTGAACATGAGCGATATTAACAAGCATATCGACAACTTCGATTAAATGGTTAATGTAGGGTGAGCCATCTGATTTACGCTGTTGTTGAGCGTGGTATTGGGCAGCCAACCGGAGTGATTTAGCCAAAAGCGCAAAATGATTCATCATGGCAACCTCAAAGTTTTAGAACAAAATTAAGCGTAGACCGTGTTGATGTTTTTTGTCACGTTAAAGTGCTGCTATGGTAAATCATATGCAAGCATCAAGCTATTTGAGTCAGCGCCACTAGGAAGTGGCACTGACATTTTGCACAGCCTGCGGACAGTAAGTGCGCAGTTCTACTGGGGTTAGCTGCGCACTAAAAGCTTTTTTGTTCAGC
This sequence comes from Pseudoalteromonas sp. BZA4, assembly GCF_040104395.1. Lineage (NCBI taxonomy): Bacteria > Pseudomonadati > Pseudomonadota > Gammaproteobacteria > Alteromonadales > Pseudoalteromonadaceae > Pseudoalteromonas > Pseudoalteromonas sp. BZA4. Next base: position 9,945 of record NZ_JBECOT010000028.1, on the reverse strand, counting down.
AATAAACAGGAAAAAGGCAAGGTGCGGCCCACAAGCGGTGAACTTAGATTGACGAACCTAACTCTCTTCCAAATTTAAGAAATCTTTAACTTTATTTATCTTTTCAACAAGTTCTCTCTCACTTACATATACGCTTGGATATTTAGCTAAGTCTTCTTCCACATCACTGTATCTCCCAGTAAGCTCAGATAGACTGTCTAGCTGCTCTGAAAATTCTTCACTATATTCTGTCTGATCTTCACCTAAATCATGCAGCCTATAAAAGTCATCACAAAAACTTTTAATATTTTTATTACTTTCCGTAAAAGTTAACAGAAGTTCGCGCAAATTATTCATTACGGGATTCATCAATTTACTGCCTTTAAAGGACCAATTGCTTTTTCAGTATATTTAAAATGCATAATTTGGTTCGACTTTCGATGATATAGAACCTCTAAATTATATAATTTATTTGTAGGCAAATTGTTTTTTATACTTTTTTTATTCATTCTCATATAATACATCATTGCATCGCTTCCTCTTGGATCCGGTAACCCTTTCCGCCCTTTTATACCTTGTCTCATAAGAAGCATTGGGACATACCTATTCGTATCATCCATGTGATTTGCTGCGGTCTTTGTAAAACCAAGTGTTTTTGGTAACTTATTAAGCTGGTATACTCCATAGCCAATTTTAACACCTTGAGCTATAGGCACAAAACTCGCTACCGTGCCATACATTTCGGCTCTGTTGTATAAATCAGCTTTAGTAAGCTTACCTGACAGAATATCTGTCCCATCTTGCCTACCCATATACAAATTAGAAACAAATGCAGTTAATCCTTGATCCCCTGTACCATTTAACTCTGCAACATCACCATCAATATCAAGCCCATATTCATCAAGCCTTTGGTTTCTAACTGTACTTTGTTGATCAATATACCCACCTGCAACACCGCCAGTTCTTTTTGCAGTTGTCGATGGAGCACCTATATCTTCGACATTCTGTTGATTATTTTTCTTATTTTCACCCTTATTATGTCCATTAGAAACTTTTTCAGAATTACCTAGCTTAATTTGTTTATTAAAATTTTTATCTCTTACTTGTTCATTGGTGCATACAATAAAAGTATCACAAACACTTAAATACCCAGTCGGATCAATACCAGCCATAGGATTATTCATTATATAGGAATAAGGGTTAATACTTTGACTATTCGTTGGGCTTTGTATAAACGGATCAACACTCATAAACCTGCCAAGGTTATAATCGTACACCCGACCGTTCATATGAATTAATCGGCCTAACTTGACGCATTGTTTTAAAGAGCTTTTATAACTTTGAGAGTACAGCAATAAGGTAAAGTGTTAAATCACTTTTATGGGGCTAGAAATAACAAAGGCTCCAACAAAGGAGCCTTCGCCAAGTATAACTTGGAGCCAGAACATCATTACCGGACTGAGCCTCGACCTAAAATTAGGTTATGTGGTGTCATACTAAACAGTATGTCTGCTACACCATACCCACATGATTGCCATTAGTGATAACTATGTCAACCATTACAGCATCATTTCAAATTGGCGTAACTTTGAAACAAGTGTGGGCAACTTTTGCTTTTGTAGAGAATTTAAATACTCATCTACTGACATTGGTGGATTTTTCAATGAGCGTCTTTGTCTTTGTGCAGCCAGCAATGCTCGGCTTGGATCCAATTCAAACATGTCAGACAAAAACACATCTGGATGTATGGCTGACAGCCCAAGTGGTGCTAATCTGTCATCTGGAAAGTCTTTTAAGTTAAATGTCACAATCCCTTCGGCTTGCCCTTTAATTGCAGCGGCAACAACATGGCGATCATCTTGATCGGGTAACTCGATTCCAGCGATAAATGGCTCATAACCTTCAACAACACAGTCAGGCACATGGCGATTCATTAACTCCCGTGTGCGTTGTAATTTCTCTTCAGAGATGTCTGGTTGCTTTTTTAACAAATTTCGCGTCCATTCGTCGTGAATTTGCTCTGTCCATTTCGCCCGATACAAACCTGTTTGCGCCAAATACAGTAAATAACTTCGAAGTGGCGCTGGATACATCACACATGCATCCAGAATTACGGTGTAAGTTGTCATTTAATATCCTAAATTCAACTCCTGATCGAGTGCTGATAATTCATCAAGGGTGGCAAGTCGCTGTTCATCAAGCTGACGTTTGTATTGCATCACATCAACAAACGCGACCTTTCTACGATTGCCAGTTCTTGCGTAAGGCAAGTCACCAGAATCAAGTAGTTTGATAAACGTGGGTCGTGACATATTTAGCATATCCGCTGCTTCTTGCGTGGTTAACTCAGCATGTATTGGTGTGATATTAACACTGTTCCCTTGGCCAAGTTGAGTCAGCACTTCAATCATTAATTTAACTGCACTAGCAGGTAATTGAACAGAGTGAGTTTCACCGTCTTTACCTACCACACTAAAATTTTGTACATCACCATTCGCTTCCAGCACGGCTGAAAGTTCTTGGCTGCTTAATTTAGCCAATGCGATTTCTTCGGCACTTGGCAATGATTGTACGTTCAACATTACTTTGGTCTCATTTGTCTGTTTGTCTGTTTGTCTGTTTGTCTGTTTGTCTGTTTGTCTGTTTGTCTGTTTGTCTGTTTGTCTGTTTGTCTGTTTGTCTGTTTGTCTGTTTGTCTGTTTGTCTGTTTGTCATTGTAAATAATTGAGCTTTATTACGTGCAAACCTAATCAGTGAGATTGATTAAAATTTAGCACAACGTAATTATCCGAAATATTCGCAAACATGTCAACTTTCGAAATATTCGAAAAACCCGTCCTTGGGTCATAACTCATCGCTGCGCCGCAGGGTGAGTGTTGTTATACACTTCTTGCAATTTGACCAAGCTCACATGCACATACACTTGTGTGGTTGATAAATCGGCATGACCTAAAAAGGCCTGTACATGGCGAATATCCGCGCCATTATCAACCATGTGTGTTGCTGCTGCATGGCGATATTGATTGCATGCACCTTGCTTACGTACGCCAGCACGTTTAATGTATTTGGCAACCAACTCTGACAACTGTGCAACCCGAAATGGTTTGCCATTATTCGCAATAAACAACGTTTTGCCTGAGTGCTCATTCACCAGCGTACCTCTTACTTCTTTAAGATAGCGATAAATCCAAAAACAGGCGCTTTTCGCGATAGGTACATAGCGGTCTTTAAAGCCTTTACCTTGATTCACCCTCAGTTTGTATTGCTCAAAGTCCACATCATCGATGTGCAAAGACTGGAGTTCAAAACGCCGAATACCAGCAGCGTAATACGTTTCCATAATGGCTCTATCACGCACACCCATTGCACCGTAGTGTTCGGTTTGTTGTAGCACTTTATCCACATCGGGCTCACTTAAAATTGGCTTAGGTAAACGTCTGCCGTTTTTAGGTAATTCAAAATGCTCAGTGGCATTTGTTGCAAGCACACCTTTTATAAACAATGTGCGTACCATGACTTTCACAGCCGTTAGCCGATAACGTATGGTGGCTCGGCATAACGGCTCACCGTTTAATGGCTTACGATAGTGATTTAAGTATTGCTGGTAATTATCAAGAAGCTCTGTGTTGACTCTATCCACTGTTGTAACACCGTGCTTTACTGCCCATGTAGTAAACAACACTAAAGCAGCTTGCTTACTAATTACCGTGTTTTCGCTTTGTCCTTTTGCGCGGCAGAGCGCACAGTAATAATCAATGCATGGCATTAGTGCCTGCGTCGTTGGTTTAATGAGTGACATAACGTGCTCCCCATTTCATCAGGTGAAACGCCAATGGCTTCGGGTACATCGCACCATTAAACCACTGAATAATGCGAGGGGCTGGCCGACTTGGGCAAATCAGTTTAATACCACACACAGCCAGCAACGTCCCTTCATGGTAAATAGGCTCAACAATGCAACCACGAAAGACCTCATGGCCGTTGGCAGTAATAAGCCCTGCACATTTTAATACGTGACGAAAACTGGCACCTTCTGCTGTACTACTGGTTTTAATGTAACGATTTAAACTACGGTCGCAGTAACCAAGGTGATATTGACTAATTGCTTCATGACTAATACCTCTACGTGCCAGCTTATTACATGCAGTAGCATCATTTAAAAGCCGTGAATGGTATATATCAAACAGTTGTTTGATATATACCTCATCAATATTGATGCGCTGTAACATCCGCTCGAACTTATCAATTGTCTCAATCTCATTCATGATGCGTCTCCTTCGATGTTTTTATAGCGTTTACGCATTGAGCCACCTTGCAATTCAAGACGATGAGCACGGTGAACAATCCTATCCATAATGGCATCTGCCATCGTAATTTCACCAATGTACTCATGCCACTTACTCACTGGCAATTGAGTGGTGATCAAAAGAGAGCCGGATTCAATGCGTTCTTCTACCAATTCAAGAATGTCTTGGCGATTGCGCTCATTCAGAGGCACCATTGCCCAGTCATCTAAAATTAATAACTTAAACTTGGCTAATTGTGCGCGCAGCTTAGGTAATGAACCGTCTCTGCGCGCAATGTCTAGCTCCTCCAGTAACAAGGCAAACCGTTTATACAGCACGGGGATATTGAATTTAATGGCTTGATTCGCCAACGCACAGGCAATCCAACTTTTACCAACGCCGGTTGGCCCCGTAATAATAAGAAATTGATTGCGTTGCACCCAGTCACATTGCACCAAACTCACAAAATGACTTTTATCAATGCCACGCTTTGCTAAGTAGTCCATATTCTCAATGCAAGCTTGTCCTTGCTTTAACTTGGCTGCTTTAAACATACGCTCACGCTTTTTTTGGGACTTAAACTGTATTTCTTCACAGGTTAAAAAGGCCAACACATCAAGCAGGGGCAGAGCTAACATATCAGGACTTTCGAGCACCTTTTGTAAAGCGCCCGTCATCCCCATTAAACGTAATGTTTGTAGATTTTCAAACACACTGTGTTCATTACTCATTTTACTGCCCTCCATTAACGTAATACTCAGCACCACGAACATTATGGTGAAGCGGCAAAGGTTGCTGCGTGGGTATATCTTCTGGTACTTCATCGAGGTGGCATTGCAAAATAGATCGCACACTACTCACTGTTCGTGACTTTATGTCACAGGCACAGTGGCAAGCATTCTCAAATCGTATTGCCCCGTATTGCTTTGCCAGGGTTTGCAGGTTGGTACATGCTTTACACCCTTGCATCGAGTAGTCTGGTAAGTTATCAAATTGTGCCATCACCAGCGCAAGCGCACTTTGTCCGATGCGCTCTGCCCATTGAATAAAATGAGCCTTTGATTGCTCTGCATACATACGGTGACTTTTAGGGCGGTGTTGCGGCTCAGTTGTCGCGCCACCTTGCACAAAACTGCGTACATGCATAGCCACTAACTTATGCTGAAAGTACACTTCAACCTTGTTGTTTGTAACCTTAATATCCACTGCTTGGCTGGTTAATTCATAAGGCACAGAATACGCGTGTCCATGCACATAAATGTGATAATCTCGATTCACTTTTTGCTGGTGTATCCAACGTCCAATTTCAAAGGGTTGTTGAGGCAGTGGTTTTAAAGTTTGGTGCTCTTGATCTTGGAATCGTTGTAAACGATCACCTTCAAAGCGCTTAAAAGGCCGTTGATTTAATTGCTCAAGCAAAGCGCGTAAAGCACGGTTAATTTCATCGATGCTAAAAAACTGACGCCGACTCAATACCACGATTATCCAACGAGTGACCAGCAACACACCAATTTCAGCCAATGATTTATCTTGTGGCCTGCGTACACGAGCAGGTTCAATAACAAAATCGTAATGCTCGGCCATTTCTTGGTAACTGGCATTAATAACAGGTGTTTTGCCAGGCTTTGTCACCGCTGATTTTAAGTTATCAGGCACCACAAGCTGAGTCACACCACCGTAATAATCAAACATGGCTTGATGAGCAGACAACCAGTCTTCAAGTTTTTGTGAGCGCACAGCAATGGCAAACACGTATTGCGCATAGCCTGTAACACCAACAAATATTTCGGCATAGTGCTGTTTGCATGCAACTGAGTCATACCAAGGAATGCGCTTACCAGAAAAGTCCACAAAGGTTACTTCACCAGGTAAATAATACTGGCGCATTGTCACATCAATTGAGTCAACAAAGTCACGATAGTAATGTGTAAATTGTGAGTAACTATAAGCATCATCGGGGTTGAGACTACGGTATTCTTCCCAAAGCTGGATCAAGGTTTGATGTTTAGTTTGCATCAGTTGATGAACATGACGCCAATCAGGTAACCGCTTACTACTATCTGCTTGTTTTGGCTCTGAAAATAGCCGAACAAGTTGGCTGTCACTGTATTCACTTACTCGTTCAAGAGTGAGCGTTTTTCTACCCAGCTTCTTACGATACCGTCGCACTGTATTGGGGGCGACCCCCACCAGTTTTGCAATACGACGATTTGAATAATGCGTGGTGAATAGCAAACGAAGCAGTTGCCGTAATATTTGTGCGCTCATACGCACCTCCTTAATTTCAATTTTAAAGAAATCAAGGCACACGCCGACCTGCATCTCATCACAGGATGAAACTTGACAGATAGGCTAAGGAAAGCTTAAATAAAAGAGTCGAAGGGCGTGAACCAAACGACATTTTCAGAAAAAGTCAGCACTGCTATGCTGGCTTTTTCACTTTCTGAGCCTTACTAAATTGTGCCTGAGTAATCGTACTTAAGTAACTGTGTGCAATTTAATCCATAGGCTTATCCTTCGGTGTATATTGGTTTTCAATGCGCTGCCTAGCCAACCAAACAGCAATGTCTTTCACAAGCGCAAATCGTCCCTTCCTGCCTTTAATCGTAAACAGCTCCACAGGAAAGGATAGTTGTGACATGTGTTTGCGTAACGAATGGATACTGCGATAGCCCATCGCTTCAGATAGCTTCTCCCCTGTAAGTAATGGAGAGCCATAATTTTTCATAAGCTCGCGTTCTAACTCTAAAGCCAGTGCGTTCAATCTTTCCTCCTTGCTGTTCATTGGCAGCATGGTAGTCACCTATTAAGACTTAATATGATTTATTAAGAATATGCAGTTTTGCTAAACTTACATAAGGCTTTCTTTTTTAATTAAAGGCACGAGTAAAGCGATGCTATACACAGTGAACATGCATATTTTCAATACGTTAGTGTTTTTGGTTGGAGTTTGGCATTTAAATTGCCAAATTTTTAGATGTACACCTTTGAGCATTATTTAACGCTATCGAGACGAACAAAATCGCTAGCAACGCGATATTGGTGTGCCTGTTTAAAAGCGCACCTCAACGCAAAAAGTGCTTATGAGATGAAAAGAAAATTACTCAATGAGAACGAATGGGGAAATAAAGATAATGACTGGTTAAATAAGTCATCTCGGTTTTTTAATAAAAAAGAAGTGGGTGAGCCTGTGATCCGATATGACGTCATTAATCAAATTGATAAACGCATAAATGGTGATTTCTGCTCTTTCGCGATACTCTGTCATCCGCTTTGGCAGCTTTTAGATAACAAGCAACCGACAGCCACGTTTATAAATCAAGTTTTATCGCAGTTACCCTACAATTACGCCAGTCTTTTGTTCAAAGAAAATAGTCACGGCCAGCTCATTAGAAAAACAAAACTGACTCAAAAAGCAAAGCAAAAATTAACACATAGTCATGATATTCATGCGTTAACATGCTGGTTAGCCTTTTGCCTAGAGAAAAAGACGGTAGGCTATAATCAAATTGACATCAACCAATTGTGTGCCATTCAGCATTTATTAAAAATGGCTATCGTCACACCATTTTCATCGATTACTGATGATTTCTATGTGTATGTAAATGAGGTATTTAGTCCGCTGTACTCGCGCATGCCTATGATGCGCTATCGCATTTTAATACCTAATAAAAATAACGGCTACACGGACTTTAGCCTCCCCATGAGATTAATATCTGGCAACTGTTTGACCCTACAGCCAACGCTTGGTTTGTATAAAAAACTATGTGATCGAGCGATTGAAATTGGGCTGGTAGCTAATTCTTTTGATGGGATGAATCGTTTTTATAACTTCATTTGCCATTCAGAAATCGTTGAGCTTATAAATCTTTTATTTCAACCAATTCCCCCAACGAGCTTAAAAGCACTCAAACAACAAATTCTGTATCGACTCATTTGTTGCAAATAACCGCCACATGAATACACTTCATTAAGGGCAACTGAAACAAGTACCGTGTTCATACAAATTAAGTAAACTGTGTCACTTAAAAACAGCAGAGCTAGCTATTTGAGCCAGTGCCACTAGATAGTGGCACTGACACAGATTGCACGGCCTGCTGCTAGCAAGTGCGCAGTTCTACTGGGATTAAATGATCAATTTTTTATTTGATATGGGCCTAACTCTTGATTAGTGAAAAACCTAGTATCGATATCTTGAGCAGGTTCTAAGCCTGCGTAAAACTCCTTAACGTTAACGCCTTTGAGTAAACAACTAATCCCCATATGAAGTTGATGTACATCAACTTCATTTTCAAAGCTAAAATCAATATCAAACTGAGTATCATACTTTACTAGCCTTAATAATGGATTAGGTATCACCACGTTACCAACAGTTATTTTCTTTAATAAAAACAACAAAGTTGATTCACTTTTTGACATAAAAAAATCATCTAGGTATGAGTCATTAGAAAAAAAAGTTGAAACATTTATTTCATCTTCTGAAGCACTAATATTAATAACGTTGTCCTTACCAATTAATAAAGCATTTAAAACAGTTTTTATGTCTGACTTTTCGATGCTATCTAATACTACCTCAATTACTGTTGACATATATCCACCTAATCAATGAAACCTTTAAAACTTCCGTCCATGTTCAATCGTATACCTCTACCATCCCCTAATCTCTTTTCCATAAACCTAAGACCTTTAGACTCTATTGTATTAAACCTTCCTGGAGCCCTTAAAATACTTCTTAATTGATCTGTTGCAGTGTTGTTCCAGTTTTTCATTGACCCTGTTAACTTACCCCATACTTCAGGTTTTCTTCCTGCATGCTTAGACAAAGCATGACCAATACGTGTCGTTCCCTTATAAACTTCTTGTGAGGTTCTTATCATGATTTTAGATTGAGATAATGTGAGTCCCCATGAAGTAAGTTTTGAAGCTTGGTAAGTAGCATAAGCAGCTCTTGCTCCATATCCCATAGGCAGAAAACTCACTACCGTGCCATACATCTCTGCTCTGTTGTATAAATCGGCTTGAGTAAGCTTTCCTGACAACATATTCTCCATATCTTGCTTACCCATGTACATATTGGAGATCATTGCTGTTAGCCCCTGATCACCTGTACCATTTAACTCTGCAACATCACCATCAATATCAACCCCATAGTCATCAAGTCTTTGGTTTCTAGCTGCGCTTTGTTGATCAATGTACCCACCTGCTACACCGCCAGTTCTTTTTGCAGTTGTTGATGGTGCGCCTATATCCACAGACTGCAAATTACCTAGAGCAGATTTTGCCCCTGCGCTCATCGCAGAGCTGACATCAGCACCATTTTTGAAGTTCACATCCTTAACTACTTTTGTGCCCGTTTTGACTGAGCCATCTTTCATGGTGACTTTGACTTCAACTTTCATATCGCCACAAGACTTTATTCTCGTGCCTGTTGCAGCTTCACAATATCCTGATGGGTCAGTTCCTGCTAATGGGTTATTTCGAATATAGCTATATGGATTAATCCCTTGCGAATCCTCGAAGTTCATGATCAGCGGATCAACCGACATAAACCTGCCAAGGTTATAATCGTACACCCGACCGTTCATATGAAAGAACGAACCTGACGTGCGTCCACCTGTTGGAAGCGTTTCAGCCTAGAGAGCAGCGGTGTTAAAGAGCATTAAATTGGCAATAGTATACC
>NZ_JBECOT010000027.1:0-54648 GCF_040104395.1 Pseudoalteromonas sp. BZA4 | reverse complement strand
CTTCGAAAGCAGAATGAAGAGCTTGTTCTATATTCACAAAAAAATCCGTAGTTAGTTGCCTAACTACGGATTGTGCATGATCATTCTGATCGGTCAACTGATCAACTTCTTAACTGATCAGCATTAGCCAATAGGCCCTTTTTTAATGTGTTGCTTCTTGCTCTGCTCTTTGTATTTGTTCTTTTAAGAATTGAGCTACTTTGGAGTATTCAATTTCATAACTATCGCGCAGTTCAATTAAATCATCGCTTGATAGCTCATCTTCTTTGCAGCGTTTTTCAAATTCGGCAGCTAGTTCTGCAACTTTCATTGCACCAATCGTTTTTGAGATTGACTTGAGCTGATGACAGGCTGAAATGATTTTCTCTAAGTCTTGCTCAATAACACCACTGTTGATTTCTTTACTAAGTTGATTACTTTGCTCTAAATACATTTTGAAAAAGCGTAGTTTCTTTGCTTCATCATTGTTTACATAGTTAGCAAGCATCGCCATATCAATAGGCGCTGTTGGCCTTTTAACTTCAAGTTTAGTGGCTTCAGGATTCGTTTTGTATGCACATTTGTGTAAAGTGGCCTCGAGCACATTTAGCTCAACAGGCTTGGTGATGTAATCATTCATCCCTATGCTTAAACAGCGTTCTTTTTCGCCTTTAAGGGCATTGGCGGTGATAGCAATCACATAAGGTTGAGCGTTAATATCTTCAAGCTGCGATGCTTCATGACGAATTTTTTCAACCATATCGTAGCCTGACATTTTCGGCATGTGTAAATCGGTCAAGATAATTGAGTGTTTACCTTCACGCCATGCTTCAAGGCCTTTTTCACCATTTTCAGCTACTTCAACACCATAACCTAATAGATGGAGCTGATCAGTTAACACTTGCTGATTTAATACGTTGTCTTCAACAAGCAATACAAGTTTGTTCTCTTCGCGGGCTTTATCAACACTTAAATAGTCGTTAAATGACTTAGCCGAAGCAATTTGTTTTGGCTTATGTAAACCTGCCGCCACTAATAGCGACATCATAAAGTTAGACTTACACAGCGGTGCAGCATTTAAGTAGAAGATATTTTTATGATTAACAGCGGCTTCATCTAGCTTACTTAATACAATGACTTGCTGTTTATTGTCTTCTAAGGTGTATAGCAAGCGGCGTAAGATATAGTTAATATCTTCCATGGTTTCGATACCATCGAGGATCCAAATAATATCTTTTTTATCTTGTTCAGCTTCGATTTTGTCGCTGCTATCAGCAATAACAGGTGTTGCCCCCATAAATGATAGATAACGAGTAAGTAGTTTTTTGCGGCCATCATGATTGGTTACAACTACAACACGTTGGTCTTTCATTACCTGTTTGTGGGCATATTCAACTTTACCTTGTGTACTAAAAGGTAACTCGACAACAAACTCACTACCAATACCTAAATCACTTGTTACAGAGATGGTACCTAGCATTAGCTCAGTTAAGCTTTTACAAATCGATAAGCCTAAACCAGTACCACCGTATTCACGGGTGATTGAGCCTTCAGCTTGAATGAACGGGTTAAAGATTTCACGAAGCTGTGCTTGCGTCATACCCTTGCCGTTGTCTAATACGCTAAAACGTAGGGTGTAGTGATCAGTGGTGTTTTGAGCCACCTCTACCGAGATTTTAACGTGGCCTTTATGTTTATCATCAGTACTAGTGAACTTAATTGCATTACTGCATAGGTTATAAAGTACTTGGCGAACACGCACCGTATCGCCAATCAAATTTGTAGGGATATCTGGCGCAATTGCCAGCTCTAATTCAAGGTCACGCTTTTTGGCCACCGATGATAAAACACGAGCAACTTCTTCAATGGTGTCTGACACTGAGAAAGGAATATTATCGATATTCAGTTTACCTGCTTCGATTTTCGAGAAATCGAGAATGTCATCTAATATGCCTAATAAAGAAAATGCAGAATCACGAATAATTGTACTTAATCTGTGCTGCGCACCATCAAGCTCAGTTTGGCGAAGTAAGTCAATGGTACCGATAACCCCGTTCATAGGGGTACGAATTTCATGGCTCATGGTTGCTAAGAAAGTCGTTTTAGTTTCGTTTGCCTGCTCGGCTTTTAAAGTTGCTTGCTCAAGTGCGATTGTTCGATTATGTACTTCGTTTTCTAGACCGCTTTGAAGTTTCTGTAAGTCAGCCTGTGCAGCTTTGTTTTCTGTAATGGCTGATTGCACTTTGTTGAGTAGCAAATTGATATGTTTGGCTACAGAGCTTAATCCAAAGTCTAATTCTTCGGTTACACGGGTTTGGTAATCTGCATTTTCTGTAATTGCCCTTAATTCTTTGCTCAAAGAGTTACTGCTTTTACTAAATCGTTTATTAATAAAAATACTTAGCGCGAAGGATAAAATAATTAAGGCTAGAAGAGTTAAAACAGCAAGGCCGATAGAAACTACTGATGATTCTGCTATTGGCTGCTCAATTGGGTGTTGTTTTACAATAAGCTCGCCAACAGGTTGATCATTAAATTCTAGAACGGTGTGAATAAGTGAACTTTGTTCTAGTTGCTGAGTTACTTTACTTGGCTCTATAAGCACTTTGTTATTAGCATAAACCAGTGAAACGTCACCATTGAATTCGTATCTATATAAGTAGTAATCAAAGCCACTTTCAAGAAGTAATGCTAAATCTAAAACTTCCTTTACTTTGTCTTGGCCTGGCATAGTCAATGCGCTGACAAGTGGAGATGTGAGTTGTGTTGAAAGTTGTTGAGCTGTTAATTGCGGTTGCTCTATCTTTTGTGGTGTTTTACTAGTTGGATAAAAAGAATAAGAAACAATCGCAAGCAGGGCGATGACAAGGTTCGTGATAATAAAAAGCGGTAATAAGCCTTTTACTGGTGAATTCGATTTACTTGGCATTTTTTTATCCAACAATTTAAACAGCGATAGAGAGCGTATTCTTATTATTAGGTAATCCTACCATCTATGAAGAAAAATTCACCACGTTTTTAACATAGGTAACTCTTTGATGATGAGGGTCAACTCAAATGGATAAACTTGTCGATTAAATAAGCTAAAAACTATTAAAAACAGCAATCTTGATTGAAAACTGTGCAAACAGTTATAATCCTCAAAAAAAAGTTGACTTGAGAGGGCAAAACCCGTTTAATACGCCGCACGCCCAGACAGCGACAACCAAATTTGTTGCTCATAAATGCGTTTGAAATTTGCCCAGGTAGCTCAATCGGTAGAGCCATCGGGAATTGCATTGAAAATCCTTGTTGATATTCTGCATGAAACTAAAATTTGCCCAGATAGCTCAGTCGGTAGAGCAGAGGATTGAAAATCCTCGTGTCGGTGGTTCGATTCCGCCTCTGGGCACCATTATTTAATATATTGGTGTTTAATTTATTATTAAAACATCAGTATTGTGCATAGCACACAGGTTTAGTGTGCCGACTTAGCTCAGTTGGTAGAGCAACTGACTTGTAATCAGTAGGTCATCCGTTCAACTCGGATAGTCGGCACCATTTATTTTTTAAACGAAAGTTTAAAATGCCCAGATAGCTCTGTTGGTAGAGCCATCGGGAATTGCATTGAAAATCCTTGTTGATATTCTGCATAAAACTAAATTTTTGCCCAGATAGCTCAGTCGGTAGAGCAGAGGATTGAAAATCCTCGTGTCGGTGGTTCGATTCCGCCTCTGGGCACCATTATTTGATAATCTCTTTTAAAGTGATTATAGTGCACAATGCACACGATTTTAGTGTGCCGACTTAGCTCAGTTGGTAGAGCAACTGACTTGTAATCAGTAGGTCATCCGTTCAACTCGGATAGTCGGCACCATTTATTTAAACATCAAGCTTCTAGCTTTTTGTTATGCCCAGATTGCTCAGTTGGTAGAGCCATCGGGAATTGCATTGAAAATCCTTGTGGATATTCTGCATAAAACTAAATTTTTGCCCAGATAGCTCAGTCGGTAGAGCAGAGGATTGAAAATCCTCGTGTCGGTGGTTCGATTCCGCCTCTGGGCACCATTATTTATAATCACAACGTGATTAAGTGCATAGCACACAAATTCAGTGTGCCGACTTAGCTCAGTTGGTAGAGCAACTGACTTGTAATCAGTAGGTCATCCGTTCAACTCGGATAGTCGGCACCATTTATTGTCCTAAATAAATCCTTGCTAGGATTGTAGGAGCTGCATTGAAAGTCCTCATGGATATTCTGCAAGAAATCGTATATTGCCCAGATAGCTCAGTCGGTAGAGCCATCGGGAATTGCATTGAAAATCCTTGTGGATATTCTGCACAGAACTAAATATCGCCCAGATAGCTCAGTCGGTAGAGCAGAGGATTGAAAATCCTCGTGTCGGTGGTTCGATTCCGCCTCTGGGCACCATTTTTCCTAGCCTCCCGCTGAAATCTAAAATATCGTTTCCTACTAAAACATACTTTCCCTACAAAAATACCTGTATTCGTCGTAATTGACGGAGGCGATTTTGCGAACGCCAGAAAGCAAAAAACCGCGATAAAGAAACTCACATTAAGTTTGGCGACTTAAGTTTCTAACGCGGCTTTCATGAACAACTCAAAATGTTTATATGGCTATATTAGCTGTAGGGTAATCCTGTGTCTAGTGGTAAGCCAAAAAATTGCTGACTAACGTTCCAGTCGAATTTCAATTGACTAGAAAATTAAAAAATAATTTTTCATCAAGCCTAAATACGGTAAGTGATCACTGTGGCAAAAAGAAACAGGTATTCTTTGCTTTAGAAGTCCTTGCAGCAACGAAATCAGACACTCAAACCTTAATTTTGGGGCATATTGCATATCACCATGCTAAGCATGGCAAATTTAACTCATCAGTATCAGCAATCGCTAAACATTTAAGTTATTCGGTAAATGCAGTTAAAAACGGTCTTAAAAAGCTTCTAGAGCCACTAGAAGACGAAAAAGAACCTTTGCTAATTGAGTCTGCTAATCCTTCGAGTTATAGCCGCACATTGCATTTAAACGTAAAACACCCTTTAGGCTATCGTTTATTGCAAAGCTACACGCAGATGCTTAATAAACAACAAACGAGCAACACACTACGCTTATACCCAGTTCAGCTTCATTTATTTGATTCTAAAAGTCGCTATGATTCTCGCCATAAACATAAAATGCTCATGCTTCAGGCCTTGATAACCAGTAAAATTAAAGCTGGTAAAATTGCCACAAGAAATAAACGCGATACATATCAGCAAAGTATTTCTCAGCTAGCCAGTAAGCTAGGCTGGGCATATATGACTGTAAAATCGCTAATTGAAACTATGCTTGAGGTGGGTTTACTGTCAGTGGTGAAAGAAAAAGTCCGAAATGTTGTTAGGCTCATCTTTAGTCGAATTCAACCGGCTAAAGTTAAATTGTCAAATATTCGACAACCTCAATTTCCAATCTCAGCACCAATAGAGCGTTATAGAGATTCAGTAAACTAGTTCATTACTTTTATTTTACTGCCTTGATTGGTAGGGCTTGCTTATGCCAGAAAGAAAGTTTTTTATTGCTTTATCTAGTACTTTGCTTTTCTATAGTAAATCTTCTTGACATTTGGGCTCTTGAAATAAAGTAAAACTTTTTATCAAAAGCTACTTTAACTAATATTCCATTCAATAATTAAATTAGTGACCCTTTTGCTGAAAGAGCTATAAATTGGTATTAGCTTCTTTTCAATTGGTTTTGTTAATTACTTATTTGGTGATGCCTTTAAAACTTGAATTAAATAAAAATAAATTCTTATAGGATTCATTTTAGATTGTAAGGAGAATAAATTGGAAACATGTTATTTGTGTGAAAGGGTCGCTGTATCAAAAGAGCATGTGCCACCAAAGTGCTTATTTCCTAAAGATAAGTTATCTTCAAAGGGTTTTGGCTATAGGCAAAATTTAATAAAAGTTCCATCTTGTGATGTACATAATTCCTTAAAGTCTAAAGATGACGAGTATTTACTCTTTCTTTTAGTAACTGGTATGTATGATAACGATAATAAAGAGCATTTATTTACAAATAAAACCTTGAAGGCGATAAATAGAAAGCCCCACGTATATGAATCTTTTATGAAAGATCTTAAGCCTACCTTGGTAAAAAATAAGTTAGGTAATATTTATGAGACAGCGACGTTTACAGTTGACTTAGAGCGTTTTGATAATGTTTTTCATCACATCGCTTGCGGAATTTATTTTCACCACTTGGGGGAGAAGTGGCTTAAAAATAGCAAAGTTATTTCTAATGCACTCATAGATTTATCTGAAGGTAATCAAGCTATTAATGACGAGAATGAAGCTGTTTTTGCCACCCTTAGAGAGGGCTTTGAAACATTGCCCTCATATGGGGATAACCCTGAAATTTTTAAGTATAAGCTTTACTCGAAAAATACAGAGAAGCACCTTTTACATATGACTTTTTATGAGGGTATTGAAGTAACTGTATTATTGTTTTAATTATAAATAAACCGCGTCACTCCCGCGTAGCAATAGGGGAGTGACGCGGTGGGCAAACCCAGCCGTACCAACAGGCCTATTACTTTTGTTGAAGTTATGGGCGGGTTATGCCATTATCTAATTACTTACTTAACGAGGCCATCGGTCATCGTATCTTTAAAACAAAGCTTTCAGCTTTGTCATTTCGAAAAGCTACCAACGTGATGTAGCTATAAGCCAAAAAGTTAACTTTTCTTAATCAATAGCTAGTGCTTTATTGCATTAGCTGGATTTAATTTTGTGTATACAAAGTTCATGAAGAGTTACTTTTTTGGCGCTTAAAAAGGAGACCTGTTATCACTTAACTAACCAGTGCAAAGCACACTTTATTTGCGTTTTATTATGTACGCCCTGTAGGGAAACATTTAAGGCGAGGCTATTTTGGCCATTTTGAACTTTGTGCCTCTATTCGTATTTATACGAAAATTGTACGCTCCAACGTGCAATTGGCATTTAAAACTTACCTTTTGGAAAAATGGGTTCAATTAGTTAGTTAAGTGCATAACAGGTTATTTTAAATCATCACTTACTGGTGGCTTATGAGTAACTTAAAGTACCAACTACAAGGCTTAATGTTAAGAAATCAAGATGGCAGCTACAGCACACAAGCTGGGCGAAAAAAGGCGCTAGTGCAACTTGCTGCACAGCTTAAAGAAGGTGGGTTTCGATTAAAGTCGGTTCATTCATTAAAACCAAAACACGTAAATTACCTGATAGAACGCTGGCAAGCTGAAAAGCTTTCGCCAGGAACAATTAAAAACCGCGTTGGACACATTAGATGGTGGGCTGAAAAAGTCGGAAAATCATCGATGCTGCCAAAATCAAATAACAGTGCAAACCAAGCAATATCACTTAACTTAGAAAAGCGCAGTTACATTCCAACTGATTCAAAAGCCAAAGAGCTAGACTTAGCTAAGCTCGAAAAAATAACAGATCACTACGTGCAGTTATCACTTAGGCTTCAACTAGAGTTTGGGCTTCGTAGAGAAGAAGCTATTAAATTTAAGCCTAATTTTGCCATACGTGGTGAACAACTCGTTTTAAAATCATCGTGGACTAAAGGCGGCCGTCCAAGGACTTTACCAATAAGAACTGAATCTCAACGCGCGTTATTAAAAGAAATACAGCAAACTGTTGGTGGTGGCGCATTGATCAGGCCTGATAAAAATTACAAGCAGCAATTAAAAAGCTACGAATGGCAAACAAGTCGTGTTGGCCTTGATAGAAATCATGGATTACGCCACATGTATGCCCAAAAACGCTATATGGAACTAACAGGTAGACAAGCACCAATTAGCGGCGGCCTAAAAAGCAAAGAATTAACAGCAGAACAAAAAACTATTGATAAAGAAGCTAGATTGCAAATATCAAGCGAGCTAGGGCATAGCCGTGAACAGATCACGGTAATTTATATAGGTAGATGAAGTTGTTACGTGTGAATAAGTGGTATTTCATGGATTTTATTTTTTAAAGAGTCTATACTCCTTATGCTCTTTAGTGTTTTCAGGATTAAGTAATTTAATCTAGTCAGGCGATGCGCCAGACTCTAATTTATTGGGTACATTTACAGTTGCGGAACACAATTTTTGAGCCGCAACCGCTACTCATTCTTCGCAGACGCTTGCGGCTCAAAAATTATGTTCCGCGGCTTCAAGTAAAGAGTAATGTAGTGCGGGCTTCAAATGCTCGCACTACACTTTTTATAAGATATTTTTGATGGACTTAAAACTACAATCATCTTTACTCGAATTTGATCCTAAATATGTAAGCTTACTCAACTCTTACCCTTCGAAGCATTACAAAGTATACAAAATACCTAAAAGAACGATAGGCTTTCGCACTATTGCACAACCTACAAAATCGGTTAAAAAAATACAAAAAGAGTTAGTAAAGATTTTATCTAATCATCTATCTATACATAAGTGTGCAACAGCTTATATTAAAGATAAAAGCATCAAAGATAATGCTATAAAGCATGTCAAATCAGAGTATTTGTTAAAACTTGATTTAGAAGATTTTTTTAATAGCATTACTCCTAATGTTTTTTTTAAAGCGATTAAGAAGCAAGGAATTATTCCTTCCGAAGATGAAGCGAAAATTTTAGAGCAGTTTTTATTTTGGAATAGGAGCAAAAGAGTCAATGGGAAGTTAGTTCTTAGCGTTGGCGCTCCTAGCTCGCCATTTATATCAAATGTAATTATGTATTCTTTCGATAAAAGTATGGCAGAATTTTGTAATCAGATAGGCATCAATTACACAAGGTATGCAGATGACTTAACATTCTCTTCAAATGCAAAGGGAGCTTTATTCAAACATTTAGAGTTTGTAAGAAGACTATTGCTGAAAGAGTTTGGAACAAAAATAGTATTAAATGAATCTAAGACAGTGTTTTCTTCTAAAGGACACAATCGGCATATTACAGGTATAACAATATCAAATAATAACCGGCTTTCACTAGGAAGGGATAAAAAGAGGTATATATCTGCTCTAATCCATAAATTTAAGCTAGGGTTACTCTCTGATGAAGATATTATTCATTTACATGGTTTACTTGCTCATGCTTATCATATAGAAAAATCTTTTTTGAAAAGAATGAGTGATAAGTATTCCATCAATACTATGAATGCTATAAAGAATTTCTCAAAAGGGGCTGAAAATGGCTAATGATGATGTACCAAAATATATAAAAAAGTTAATAGAAAGCTCTGCTAATGGTGATTATAAAGCGTCATTTCAATTATCAAAGGTATACTCTGAAGAACTCTCGGGCATCCCGAAAAACCTAAAGAAAGCTGAGGAGTATAAGAGAAAGTGCGCAAGTCAATTAGAAGGCTACAAATTTAGATTGTCATCTATTAAGCTTGTTAATTATAAGGGCTTCGATAATTTAACTTTACCTTTATCAAAAGGTAACACGACTATCTTGGTTGGTAATAATGGCAGTGGTAAATCTTCAGTTCTTGATGGAATTCAAAAAACTCTCTCACATATCAGTTCACGGTTAACAACCCGATCTTATAATGGTGATCAAATCGATGAGATTGAGATTAAAAATAATTCTAATTTTTCGACAATAAATCCAACATACCAAGTTAACAATGATCATTACCAGTTTGAGTTATCGCAAAGCCGTTCCGCTATAGAATTAAAAATGAAAAGCAAATACACGGAAATAAATGAGCTATGTAATTTATTACGGCAATCAAACTCAGCTATTTCTAATTTTTCTTTTCCATTACTTGCAAGTTATAACGTTGAACGAGCGAATGATGTTACAACAAAAGATATTGAAGACTCTGATGAAATAAATGGTGTTCACACTTGGGATAAATCTAAAGCTTACAGTAAGAGTTTGACTGGCCGAGCTGATTTTAGGTTGTTTTTTCGGTGGTTTAAAGAGCAAGTCGAAGCTGAAAATGATGATAATGTTGAATTTCAAAAATTAAAAGAAGCTATAAAGTTCAAAGAAAAAGAACTAAATAGCCCACTTATTAAAGCTATTTTAGAGGAGGCCGGTGAATCTGACAGTGCTAGACTCTACATTCAAAACTCTCAAGAAGAATTAAAGATCTTAAAAGAAAAGTTAAATAACTCAACTAATATCAGTAATAAATCACTTGAAGTAGTAAAAAACGCTATTTATAGCTTTTTACCTGGTTTTAGAGGATTAAAGTTAAAGCGTAATCCTCTAGATCTTACTCTAGAAAAGAGTGATATTACCTTGAGTGTTTTGCAATTATCACAAGGGGAGAAAAGTTTACTAGCTTTAGTTGCTGATATAGCTAGGCGTTTGGTTTTACTTAACCCCACAGCAAGTAACCCTCTAGATGGCACAGGTATAGTCTTGATAGACGAGATTGATTTGCATCTACACCCTTCATGGCAACAGAAGGTGATTATTCGTTTAGAAGAGACCTTTCCTAATATTCAATTTATTGTTACAACTCATAGCCCCCAAGTTTGCCATACTAAAAAAAGCGAAAGCATATGGCTTTTAAAAGATGGAAAAAAATATAAAGCTCCAAAAGGAGTTAAGGGTGCAGTTTCATCTTGGGTATTAAAAAACCTTTTTTTAGTTGATGAAAGGCCTGAAAATGAAATTACAGAACTCTTAAAGAGGTATAAGGAGCTGGTTTACGATGATAAATACCATTGTGAAGAGGCCAAAGTAGCTAGGGGTCAGCTAATCGATAATTTTGGTGCTGATTACGATGAGCTGGTTTCATTAGATCTTTATATAGAGAACCGTGAATGGGAGAAAAGCTTTGAGAAAGATTCATAAATCTGATGTCGAAAATGAACTTTCAAGGTTCAAATTACAATACCCAGAAGCCAGTTGGGATGATTTCAGAGATTATGATCAGAGTAGAAGTTATAAGGCTATAAAAAAGATTGCATTTGATGATCAGTTTGATATCTGTGCTTATTGTGAGCAGAATCTGGCTGACGAACATGAGAATAACAAAAGAATTGAGCACTTTCGTTCTAAGTCTGATACTGCTGATTTTAACATCGCTTTAGATTGGTTTAATTTGTTGGGGGTTTGTGTAGGGGGGTCGGACTATGAAAATAAGCGGAAGTATGAATTACCTGCTAATTTAAGTTGTGACTCCCACAAGGCTTTTTTAGAGAATGTTGAAAAAATTACTGATAAAGATTGGTATGGAAAGGTTTTGTTTCCACTTGAGTTACCCGAACCGCACATGCTTTTCACATTTGATAAGTCAACTGGGATGCTTAAGCCAAATAAAGATTATTGTGAAAATTTGGAAATAGAACCTAACAAGAACCAAAATACTGTTGAGCTAGTCGAAGAGACTATAAGAGTATTTAATCTAAACTGTGAAAGGTTGAATAGTGCTAGACTTAAAGTGTTTTATTATTCTGAGAAAGTAATTAAGTTAGCAAGAGAGCAGAATGATAAACATAAGTTAGAGAGTTTAATAAATAGTTGGTCAAGATGTAAGCCTCTCCCGTTTCAAACGACAAGAGATATTATCCTTTCCAGTAATTCATTGTTAAATAAGCTACGTACTGAAGTCAAGTAAATGACAAAATATTATTACTCAAAGCAGCATGAGTTCTTTGTTTGCTACCAATCAGAGAATGAAATAACCAATGATAGTGAAATGGAATCATTTATGGCTTCTAGCCTTGAGTTCGGTATTGGGCTCAGTAAAGAAGGTGCTCTTGAAGATCTAAACTTCAACCTTGCTGGAATTGGTTCTATAAAACTTCATAGTTAATACCCGCCTTAAAATGTTTGCTATTTCAAAAATGGCAAACTATATTAAAAAAAGCTGAAAAATGATGAAATCGTTAAAAATCAGCAGATATATTTAGTGAGGCCGTAGGTCATCATACTTTAAGTCGCCACCTTTACTTGTGTGAGCAAATCAAGAGTTAATCATTACCAGACGGATAATTTACGTTTGGAATTAGAGTTATTTTGATTTTTCGGTTGCTATAAGTGACTGGAAACTTATTAGTGTGAGAAACCTATGAGCTTATTCCTTTCCAAAGAAGAAATTGCTGAACTTACTGGTAGAAAACAACGCCAGAAGCAAGTTGAGCAACTTACTGTGATGCGTATAACCTTCACTTTAGACGCTTTTGGCTGGCCAAAAGTGTTACGTAAATCTATTGAGGCTGAACTTGGGGCAAGCTCAAACCAGCGAATCTCACCTAATAACTCTATCTGTAAATATACTGAGTTGAATTTAGGAGATTAAGTATGGGTAGAAAGCGTTCACTAGAAAACCAAAACTTGCCTAGAGGGATGATCTACAACAAAAAAGCCAGCACTTATTATTTAAGAGCGGCTGGTCAAAAAGATATTCGCTTGGGTAAAACCATTCATGAAGCCTTTAGAAATTATTATGCTTACGCTGAAATAAACTATGAATGCCGAACTATGTTCGACTTGATAGATAGGTATATGAAAGAAGTTTCACCGACTAAAGCCAAAAGTACACACAAAAGCAACATTGCAGCAGCTAAGAACCTTATTAAACGCTTTGGTTCTATGAACCCTACTATGGTTAGGGCTCGTCATGCATATCAATTCTTAGATTTGAGAGCCAGAGAGGGCGCATCTGTTAGGGGAAATCGTGAATTTGCTTTACTCAGCACCATCATGACTCATGCTGTACGATGGGGAGTAATAGACAATACCCCATTTCATAAGATTATTAGAAACCCTGAGTATCAACGGGATCGGCTTGTTACGGATGATGAGATTGAAATTTTCTTGAAGTATTGCCCTAGATGGTTACAGCTATATATAACTCTGAAAGTTGCTACTGGCTTAAGGCAAACCGACATGATTAAGCTAAGTAGTAAAGATTGGTTTGAGGAAGAAGGATTGAAGGTACAAACTTCAAAGACAAGAGTAAGAATTCAGTTTAATTATTGTGATTATTTGTCAAAGATTGTCGAAGAGCTCAAAGAATTAAATGGTTATAGGCTTGTTGCTAAGAAGCGGGTGCCAATCTTACACTGGTACTTCTTTGCATCCCATGCAGATTCAAGGCTTGATAAACCATTAACTGCGTCAGGTGTAAGAACTGCGTGGAATAAAGCGATGACTAAAGCGTTAGAAAGTGGTGAATTAAAACCAGAGCAACGATTTCAAGAACGAGATCTTAGAGCTAAGGCCGCAAGTGATTGCGATAGCCTCGCGCAAGCGTCTGAATTGTTGGGTCATTCCAACTTAAGCATAACAAAAAGGGTATACAGAAGAGGGTATGCTA
This sequence comes from Pseudoalteromonas sp. BZA4, assembly GCF_040104395.1. Taxonomy (NCBI): domain Bacteria; kingdom Pseudomonadati; phylum Pseudomonadota; class Gammaproteobacteria; order Alteromonadales; family Pseudoalteromonadaceae; genus Pseudoalteromonas; species Pseudoalteromonas sp. BZA4. The sequence continues at coordinate 41,387 of NZ_JBECOT010000027.1, read as the reverse complement.
AAGTTGAGGCTTTAAAACCTAATGCAGAGAAAGGTATTGATATTAAACAAAGGATTGAAATAAAGCCTTAAAAAAGGCATCATCAATAGGTTGAATTTGTTTGACCAGTTAAAATTCTATAAGTGTATAAAAACATTAGAATTTTAACTTTATAAAAAAGAATATATTAACTAGACGAAAATTATAGGAAAATTTTTGTAATTAAGTTTAGTAAAAACAATATTTTAGGTGTGATATAGCGTGGGTTGAAAATCCTCGTGTCGGTGGTTCGATTCCGCCTCTGGGCACCATTGATTCAAAGCCTCGCAATCGCGAGGCTTTTTTGTTTCTGTCCCCTCCAAGTCACTACTTTACATCCCGTAGGCGTGAAATTTAAAGAGCTATCAGCTTTCAGCCGTCAGCTATCAGATTTTAAATACATAAGTTAGCGAGTTAGAAAGGGGAAAGAGTAAAGTTAGATTGTGCCCGCACATTGCTATGGCTAAACCCGGTACCGTAGGCGTGAAATTTATTTCGCGCGAATAAGAATAATAAGTTCTTGTATAAAAGAAAAACTACATGGAAGATTTTCGATAGCTGATAGTTTGTAACTTATCTCCATTTTCCTACCATTCATCGTCCCCAAATGTCAGGCTGTGTAATGTTATGTAAAGTCTGTTGAGCAAAACTTAACGTGGTGCTTGAATTACACTCATAAATAGATGTTTTTCAGGTTTTTAGAATGAATTGGCAATATAAGCCGAGTTTATTGGCTTTAAGTGTAATTTTGCTAAGTGCATGTGTTAGCCAGCCGACTCACAATGAACGAGTTGCTGAGCTGGAGACTGTACCAAGTGCATGGCAGCAACTTCCTTCTGGCGACAAGGTGCTTGCTGTTGAAGACAACTGGTTACAGCAATTACACGACCCTCAAGTTTTTACTTTAGTTGAGCAAGCATTAGCCCATAACCAAGCGATTTTACAAGCAGGTTACGATGTTGCGATTAAAGAGCAGCAGCTTATTGTTGCTGGGGCTGATTTATGGCCAAGCCTTGATTTATCAACACGTGCGAGCCGTAGTAAAGATAACCGCCCTGTTAGTTATAATAACGCCAGCTCAGCATCATTAGAATTAAGCTACGAAGTTGATTTATGGGGCAAATTGTCGGCCTCAGAACGACAAGCAAATCTTGAATACCTAGCTGAAAAAGCCACATTTGCGCAAAGCAAACAGCAATTAGTTGCTGATGTAGTAGCGGGTTGGTTTGATGTTATTACGAACCACAAGTTACTTGAGCTATATAAGCAGCGTGAGCAAAACGCTGAGAAAAATTTAGATATTATTGAGTCGGGTTATCGTCAAGGTTTAAATGAAGCGCTTGACGTTTACCTTGCCCGTAATGAGCTAAATACTGAGCGCTCGAATATTGCTGCACAGCAAGCAACATTAACTAAATCAATTCGTGATTTAGAGCGTTTAACAGGCCAATATCCTGCTGGGGCATTATCGGTTAGTGCCGATTTGCCACTACTTGAGAACACAATTCCTTTGGGTTTACCTTCAGAGCTTATCACCCGCAAGCCAGCGTTAATGGCAAGCTGGTATCAGTTGTTAAGTACCGATGCGGGACTTGCTTACGCGCACAAACAACGTTTTCCGAGCTTAAATCTTTCAGCATCTATCAGTGATAGCACAGATAGAGTGAGTGATTTATTTTCACCTTCAAGCTTAGCTTGGTCACTGATTGGTAGTATTTCAATGCCGCTTTTTGAAGGTGGTCGCTTAAAAGCCAATGAAGAGCAGGCAAGGCTTAGCGTTAAACGTCAGGAGCAAGCTTACCTTGCCACACTCTATGATGCCTTTAACGATGTTGAAACAGCCATCAGTCAAGAGCAAGCCTTGAAAGTGCGTTATGAAAAAACCTTAGAAGCACAAGAAAATGCAATTGCCGCAGAGCGTTTGTCTTTTGAGCAATATCAAAGTGGTTTAGTAACATACACGACAGTGCTTGATGCGCAAGATCGCTCTTTTAACGCGCAAAGCTCTGTTATCGAACTCAAAAACCAACTTATTAAAAATAGAATCAACTTACACATTGCCCTTGGCGGTGACTTTAGTGAAGCAAATAGCGAAGTAGCAGAGCAATAATCATGAATACTAAGACACGTAAAATATTAATTCCAGTTATTGTCATTGTAGTGACGGTATTACTCGTCATGTTTATTAAAGGTAACCCGCCGCAAGCAAATCGTTTTTCTTCACCACCGAAAGCGAAAGTAAATGTGGCTGTTAAAACTCTAACACCAGAAACTTATCAAGTAATGATTGATAGTTTTGGCACCGTAAAGCCACGTACGCAAAGTATGCTAGTCGCGCAGGCTTCAGGGCAAATTATCGAAATTAGTGAGCAATTTCGTGAAGGTGGCTTTTTCGAAAAAGGCGATGTGTTGTTGCAACTAGATGATAGAGATCACCGCGCCGAAGTAAAATCAGCACAAGCGACGTTATTAACCGCTGAGCAAAGCTTACTTGAAGAGCAAGCTCGTGGTCGTCAAGCAATTACTGATTGGGAGCGCTTAGGCAAGGGTGAACAAGCAAGTAGCCTGGTACTTCGTAAACCACAATTAGCAGCAGCCGAAGCCAGTGTATTGTCTGCGCAAGCGACACTTGAAAAAGCGAAGCTTGATTTAGAGCGTACAAAGATCACTGCTCCATACGCGGGGCGAGTTTTAAGTCGCAGCGTAGACTTAGGGCAAGTGGTGAGTAATAACATGGAACTTGCTAGCATTTATGCGATTGATCGCGTTGAAATTCGCTTACCAATCAAAAATAAAGATTTGCCGTTCATTAACTTACCAGAGCAGTTTCGTGATGGCGCTAAAAATAGCGCCGGTTCACTCGTTAAATTCAGCTCAGATCTCGTTGGCAAACAGTATTGGCAAGGTCAAGTTATACGCACCGAAGGGGCTATAGATGAAAGTGCACAGCAGCTTTACGTGGTTGCACAAATTAACGATCCTTACCAAGCAACGTCAGCGAATCAATACCCAATCAAAATTGGTCAGTATATCAAAGCGCAAATTACCGGTAAGGCGATAGAGAATGCCATTGTTATCCCAAACAGCGCAATTTACCAAGGCACGTACGTTTATGTTGAAGAGCAAGGTGTACTGCGTCGTAAAAATATCTCACTTGCTTGGCAAAACGCTAACCAAGCCGTTGTCGCTGATGGTTTGACTGCAGGCGATAACTTGGTGATTACACCGCTTGGACAAGTTAGCTCAGGCACCCAAGTTACCGTTATGGGTAGCGAAGAGTATCAAGCGACCAGAGCAAAAGCTAAGCGCCCAAACAATCAACAGCCGCCTAAAGAGCAAGGAGCGCAATAATGATTGCTTGGTTTACAAAGAATCATGTTGCAGCAAACTTATTGCTGATCAGCATATTATTAGCGGGTTTATTTAGCGTTTCGACGCAAATACCACTTGAAGTATTTCCATCGTTTGAGTCTGACCGAATTAGTGTCAGTGTATCACTTCGAGGATCAACTCCTGAAGATGTTGAAAAAGGGGTATCAATTCGCATAGAAGAAGCGGTGCAAGATCTTGAGGGAGTTAAGCGTATCACTAGCCGCTCTTCTGAAGGCTCTTCTTCGGTAAGTATTGAAGTTGAGACTGGGTATGATCCAAGAGAGCTGTTAGCTGATATTAAAAGTCGGGTTGATGCAATTAACACCTTTCCGGTCGATGCTGAAAAACCGATTGTTTCGCTTGCTGAGTGGAAGCGCGAAGTAATCGCCGTGACTGTTTCAAGTATCTATGGTGAAAAAGAAACGCTTGAATACGCCGAGACTGTTCGCGATGAGCTTCTACGTTTGCCAAGTGTAACTCAAGTTGAGTTAAGCGGAGTGCGTGATTACGAAATTGCCATTGAAGTAAGCCAAGACACTTTACGCCAATATGATTTACGCTTATCGGACATTTCTTCAGCAATTAGCAATTCAAGTACAGATGTTTCAGCTGGTAACTTAAAAACCGAAGGGGGAGATGTACTCATTCGTTCAAAAGGTCAAGCTTATCGCAAAGACGAATTTGCTAACATAGTGGTAAAAAACCAAGCTGATGGCACTATTATTCGTTTAGGTGACATAGCCCGTATTAGCGATGATTTTGAAGAAACCCCAGTGCGTACTCGATTTAATGGTAAACAAGCGGCATTTATTGATGTGTATCGTATTGGCCCGCAAAGTGCGATTGAAGTTGCTGATGAGGTAAAAAACTATATTACTGAGCATCAAAGCCAACTACCAGAAGGGTTTGAGTTAAGTTATTGGGATGATGACTCAGAAGTTGTAAAAAGCCGAATAGCAACGCTTACTAGTAACGCAATTCAGGGCGGGATTTTAGTCCTTGCGCTACTCACCTTATTCTTGCGTCCTGCCATAGCATTTTGGGTATTTATTGGCATTCCTGTGTCGTTCATGGGCGCGTTTTTAATGATGCCAATATTTGGTATCACACTTAATGTAATCAGCTTATTTGGTTTTATTTTGGTGCTAGGTATTGTTGTTGACGATGCCATTGTGACCGGTGAAAACGTCTACACCCACCTAAAAACTGCAGAGAGTGGTGAGCAAGCCGCTATTCGTGGAACGCAAGAGGTGGCAACTCCGGTAACATTTGGTGTTCTCACGACTGTTGCGGCATTTTTACCTCTCGCTTTTATTGAAGGTGCTCGAGGCGCTATATTTGCACAAATTCCAGTAGTAGTTATTCCTGTTTTACTATTCTCTTTGATTGAGTCTAAGTTTGTATTACCAGCACACTTAAAATACTTAAAGTTACGCCATGAAAAGGGCGAACCATCGAAACTAGAGTGCCTTCAACAGCGTTTTGCCGATGGCTTTGAACACGCAATAATGAAGTATTACCAACCATTATTGAATCTAGCTTTAAAGAATAAAATGGCTACGGTTAGCTTATTTGTTGGGATTTTTGTAATTATTGTTACCTTGATCACAAGTGGTTGGACTAAATTTACCTTTTTCCCACGTATTCCAAGTGAAACTGTACGTGCATCCGTAACTTTCCCTGCCGGAACACCGTTTGAAGTGACCAATAAATACGTCATTAAAATGTCAGACAAGGCAAAAGAATTACAAGATAAATACCGCGATGAAGAAGGTCAAAGTGTAATTCTAAATATTTTGGCAACCACAGGTGGCCGTGGTGGTTCGTCAAATACCGGTAGTGTTAGATTTGAGATTATGCCAGCAGAAAAGCGTGAATCAGATATAGGCTCACGGGAGCTTGCCAGCGAATGGCGTGATCTTATCGGTATTATACCGGGTGCAGAGAGTGTTACTTTCCGTGCTGAGTTTGGCCGAACATCTAGCCCGATTGATGTACAGCTAAGCGGTAGCTCAATCGACACCCTTGAAGCTGTGGCTGAAAAGGTAAAAGAGCGTTTAGCAACTTATCCAACTGTGTACGAAATTGCCGATAGCATGTCAGATGGTAAAGATGAGCTGCAAATTGAGCTGACAGAGCAGGGGTTAGCGCTTGGATTAAATCGTGTTGATGTATCGCAGCAAGTGCGTAATTCGTTCTTTGGTGCGCAGGTACAGCGCATTCAACGTGGGCGCGACGATGTGCGCGTAATGGTACGCTTACCGATTGAAGAACGTCGCTCGGTTGCAGACTTAAAAGATATACTTATTAAAACACCTACTGGTGGTACTGTGCCGCTTTCGCATGTGGCGACTTTAGTACCGGGGCAAAGCCCATCGTCTATTTATCGTATTGATCGCTATCGCACATTGAACGTAACAGCCGATGTTGAAAAATCAAATACCAATATGACGGTACTGCAAGCAGACTTAAAAACCTACTTAGATGAGCTAATGGTGCAATACCCAGGTGTTGATTACACACTAGAAGGTGAAGCCAAAGAGCAGCGTGAATCATTTGGTTCATTGGCTTGGGGTCTGGTGTTTGTATTCTTTATTATTTATGCGTTATTAGCGATACCGTTTAAATCATATATGCAGCCATTAATTGTGATGAGTGTTATTCCGTTTGGCATGATAGGTGCGGTAATGGGTCACTGGGTAATGGGCATGGAGTTAACCATTATGAGCCTACTTGGCATGCTAGCCTTAATAGGTGTTGTAGTGAATGACTCTCTAGTACTGGTTGATTTTATCAATAAGAAGCGTGAAGAGGGTGGCGATTTACTTGAAACAGTTAAGCTTGCCGGTGCGGCACGTTTTCGCCCAGTAATGCTAACCAGTTTAACCACCTTTATTGGTTTAATGCCGCTGTTATTTGAAAAAGCAACGCAAGCACAATTCCTTATTCCAATGGCCGTAAGCCTGGGCTTTGGGATTATCTTCGCAACGCTTATCACCTTGCTATTAGTGCCAGTTAATTATCTATTAATGGAGCGCTTCAGGGATGGTTTAAGTAGGGGTGATAGGTTGAAAGCATGTGTGTTGGGTAGAGTGAAGTGAAACCCAACACACAGGAGCTATCAGCTTTCAGCCGTCAGCTATCAGAAAAACAAACAAGTTAGCGAGTTAGCAAGGGGAAAGAGTAAAGTTAACGAGTTCCGAGATGTAGGAGGCGTTTCAACGCCGAAAAAATGGAGATATTAGATATCAGTGGTTAGACGTTAGATTAGATTGTGCCCGCACATTGCTATGGCTAACCCCGATACTGTAGGCGTGAAATTTATTTCGCGCGATATTTCTTAAATAACGGGTTAGTCGAGGTCGAGCTTTAGCCCGTAGGTTGGGTAGAGCGAAGCGAAACCCAACACATAGGAAATATTAGATATTAGTCGTCAGAAGTCAGATAAAAAATAAGTTAGCGAGTTAGAAAGGGGAAAGAGTAAAGTTAGATTGTGCCCGCACATTGCTATGGCTAAACCCGGTACCGTAGGCGTGAAATTTATTTCGCGCGAATAAGAGTAATAAGTTCTTGTATAAAAGAAAAACTACATGGAAGATTTTCGATAGCTGATAGTTTGATGGTGTTCCCCAAGTATGCGGTGCCCGGTGTCAGTCCTGAAACCTTGAGGTTTCAGGGCGGGGATCTGCGGTTTACCGTAGGCTTCTCGGTACATGCCGAGCTTGCACAATAGTAGACGAACAGAAACCCTAACATAAAATTTATCGGCTCAGGGACTTAACCAAGCTCCTGCACCCTAGGGAACACCTTCAGTATATAAGACAAGTTTCAATCCTTAAACCATAGAAGTAAAAAAAGCGGATCGTTCGGGTAGTTTTTCCCCACCTTTAACTGCTTATTTACTTTTCAGATTGCTTTTTGACCTCAATCATACAATTAATTGGAGTTGCGATTTATCGAGTGGTAGCATGGCGTTACTTAGCCGAACAAAGAAAAAGTTATGAGCACGTTACCTGATTACCAACAAGCCCAATTGTTATTAGAAAAGAATGAAATTTTTGTCGCACCAGCCGAAGCCCATGGTGTGATCAGTGGTTTATTAGCCTGTGGCATCAATATCGAAGCCGACGAATATTTAGGTTTACTAAGCGATGTATTCAATGATGGCTTAGCCTTTAATAAAGATTTAAAAGCATTTTTTGCTGACGTGTATTCTCAGGTTGTTGCCAGCTTTAGCGATGAAGAATTTCAATTTGACCTATTTTTACCAAGCGACGACGAAACACTGATCGATTTAGCCAATGGCTTAGTATCTTGGGTATCGGGTTTTATGCTTGGTTTTGGTTTAAAACAAAAAGATTACGGCAAGTTATCTGCTGATGTGAAAGAAGTGATCAGCGATTTTAGTGAAATTACCCGCCTAGACACCATGTTTGAAGAGACCGAAGAAGACAACCAAGCACTGCACGAAGTGATTGAGTATGTGCGTGTTTCTGCTCTGTTATGTTTTGCTGAGCTAGGTAAAGAACCTACAGATAAAAACTCTAAGAAGACCCTTCACTAATCAAATTACAGAGGTTTAGCATGTCGTCTATTGCAATCGATAAAGCTGAATTTAAAGCCCGCCGCGAGCGCTTGCTTGCGATGATGGATAAAAATAGCGTGGCTATTATTCCTGCGGCAGGAGAAGTAACACGTAGCCGTGATACTGAATATGCATTTCGTCAAGACAGTGACTTTTTCTACCTAACAGGGTTTAACGAACCAGATGCAGTTTTAGTGCTTTGCCCGTCAAGCGATATACCAAGTACGCTTATTTGCCGCAACAAAGACAAACTAGCTGAAATTTGGCATGGCCGAAGAATTGGTTTCGAAAAAGCTAAATCTGAGTACTTATTCGACGCAACTTGCCCACTTAGTGAACTAGATGAACAATTATTAGATTTGGTGAACGGCCAGCAGATTTTATTTTATGCTCAAGGCACTTACGCAAATTTCGATGCAAAGGTTTGGGACTTATTAAACACACTTCGCGGCGCACCTAAAAAGGGCTATAAAGCCCCACATACTATTAAAGATATTCGTGGTTTAGTGCATGAAATGCGGTTGTTTAAATCTGACGCAGAATTAAACATTATGCGTACAGCTTGCGAAATTAGTGCGCAAGGCCATATTCGCGCTATGCAGTTTGCCAAACCTGGCGCAACTGAATACCAATTAGAGGCAGAGCTTCACCACCATTATGCAATGAATGGTGCCCGTCATCCTGCTTATGGCACGATTGTCGGCAGTGGCGACAACGCCAACATTTTACACTACACACAAAATGACGCTGAGCTAAAAGATGGCGATTTAGTGTTAATTGATTCTGGCTGTGAACTTGAAGGTTATGCGGCAGATATCACACGTACTTTCCCAATCAATGGCAAGTTTAGCGAACCACAAGCGGCGCTTTACAACATTGTATTAGCAGCTCAAGAAGCAGCATTCAGCCAAGTAAAGCCGGGCGGTAGTTTATCGAAAGCGAATGAACTGGCCTCAACGGTATTAACGCAAGGGCTTATTGATTTAGGCATTTTAACTGGTGAGCTTGATGAGCTAATGGTAAACCAAGCGTGCAAAGCATTTTACATGCATGGCCTTGGTCACTGGCTGGGGTTAGACGTACACGATGTTGGCGAATATAAGCTTGATGAAAAAGAGCGCGTATTTGAGCCGGGCATGGTGCTCACAATCGAACCGGGTTTATATATTAGCGAAGATGCAAAAGCACCAGAGCAATATAAAGGCATCGGGATTCGTATTGAAGATAACTTACTTGTCACTCAAGATGGCCATGAAAACCTGACCATTTCGGTTCCTAAAACCGTTAGTGACATTGAAGCAGTGATGCAAGCAAACAAAGGCTAGGAGCAAGCGTGGCAAAGCAGTTTGATGTTGTCATTATCGGCGGTGGAATGGCGGGTGCAAGTTGTGCCCTAGGCCTAAAACAGAGCAATAAGCAGTTATCAATCGCTGTAATTGAAGCAAATGAAGTAAGCGCAGACTATCACCCAAGCTTTGATGATAGAAGCATTGCGCTGGCTCAGCAGTCTGTTCAGTACTTAAAATCAATCAATGCGTTTGATTGCCAAGCGCCATTTGCAGCAGCGATTAAAAAAGTAACTGTATCTGACCGTGGCCATTTTGGTAAAACACATATTGATTGTCAAGAATATGGTCATGATGCCCTTGGTTATGTGGTCGAAGTGAACCCATTTGGGCGCAGCCTTCATCAGCAACTTACGCGTACTGATGTTAGTTTGTTTTGCCCTGATACGGTTGCCAAGCTTGAATACCAAAGCGATTTTGCCAATATCACGCTGAGCTCCGGTGAGCAGTTAAGCGCAAAGCTTGTGGTGATTGCCGATGGTGCTCATTCGCAAAGCCGTAAACTAGCTAATATAGAGTTTAATACTCGCGCTTATCAGCAAGCGGCGATTATTGCTAACATCGAAGTGGCTGGTGGTCATCATAATCATGCCTTTGAGCGTTTTACTGAGCACGGCCCAATGGCACTGTTGCCAATGAGTAATAACCGATACTCACTGGTGTGGTGTATGGAGCCTGAGCAAATTGAGCACACTATGGCGCTTGAAGACGATGCCTTTTTGGCTGAGTTGCAAAAAGCATTTGGTTACTGCGGCGGCGCATTTAGCAAAGTGGGTATGCGTGCAAGTTATCCGCTTGTGTACGGTAAAGCAGAATCACTGAGCAGCCACCGTACGGTATTAATTGGTAATGCAGGGCATGCTATTCACCCAATTGCAGGGCAGGGCTTTAATTTAGGCCTGCGTGATGTGCAACTACTGTGTGATATGGCAAATAGAGACGACCTTGGTGATTACGCCTTTACCCGTTATTACAGCCAAACTCGCAGTAAAGATATTACGACCGTGATGACACTCACAGACAGCCTAGTGCGTTTGTTCTCTAACTCATCACGGTTGCTCGCGCTTGGTCGCAGCATAGGCCTTTTCTCAATGGATTTATTCTCCTCGTTAAAAACCCCGCTGGCAAAACAGCTTATGGGTCAGGTTAAGCAAGGTAAACGGATATGAAACAAGCACAAGTTTGTATTGTCGGTGGTGGCTGTGTTGGTCTTACGCTAGCACTAGGTTTAGCAAAAGCAGATATCAGCGTTGTGGTGATTGATGCGAGTAAAAATCAAACCTTACCAGGTGATGATTACGCACTTCGCGTGAGCGCATTAAGCTTAGCTAGTCAGGGCTTATTCGAGTCTTTAAATGTATGGCCAGAGATCATTAAACAACGTGCTACACCCTATACGTCGATGGATGTACGTGATCAAGACAGCTTTGGCAAAATTCATTTTGATCATAACGATCTCGACTTACCGCAGCTCGGTCATATCGTCGAAAACGACATTATTCGCTACGCTTTAATTAGCGAACTTGAAAAGCAAAGTAATGCTACTTTATTGTTCGAAACCCGCTATCAGCAAATTCATCAAACCGACTCTGATGTGTTTATTACTCTTGAAAGCGGCGAGCCTGTGATTGCTAAACTATTAGTGGCGGCAGATGGGGCTAACTCGGCTATTCGCAAGCAGTTCAACATGCCAATTACTTTTAAAGATTACGACCATCACGCCATTGTTGCCACGGTTAAAACCGCTGATGAGCATAACAACACAGCGCGCCAAGTGTTTTTGCCAACCGGGCCGCTGGCGTTTTTACCCTTGCCAGATAAACATACGCACTCAATTGTTTGGTCAACAAGCCCTGAGCATTGCGACACACTTTTAGCGCTTGATGATAACAACTTTAATAAAGCGGTTATGGCAGCCCTCGATGGCCAATGTGGTTTATGTGAAGTGCAAAGTGAGCGCATGGCGTTTCCACTTAAGATGCGTTATGCCCAGCAGTGGGTGTCGGGCAAAGTAGTATTAATGGGCGATGCAGCGCACACCATTCACCCATTAGCTGGTTTAGGCATGAACCTAGGCCTTAAAGACGCAGCCTATTTAATTGAGCTATTAAGTAACGAGCAAGGCGAGTTTGCAAGTGCACGCACGCTGCGTGATTATGAACGTACTCGCAAGCTTGATGCGCAAAAACACATTGCCATGATGCAAGGCTTAAAAGAGCTATTTGCGGGCGCTAACCCACTGAAAAAGCTTGTACGTGGTGTTGGTTTAAGCCTTGTAGACAACCTTGGCCCAATTAAACATTTGTTCGCAAAAGAAGCGATTGGTAAATAACACCTAACTAGTTGTTACTATTTAGTTTAAGCAGCAGCTAAGCAATTAGCTGCGGCTTTTTTGCACTTACATGAACGCAAAATGATAGCGCTGTCATTTTTGTTAGTGTATGATTAAATTTTTGTGATTGGTATGGAAATTAAACAGCTTTGTTGAGTTGTATACTAAATTCCAACCAAATAAAAATAATTAAACTAAGAGAACAATTATGGAAGCAACGGTTGAGTGTGACAACAACACAAAACAAAGCATCTGGCTGCCAATGGTATTGGCCGGCTCAATGTTTTTTATCTTAGGGTGTATAACGTGGCTTAATGGTGCAATCACACCATTTTTGCAGCAAATGCTTGAGCTTTCGCCGTTACAAGCTTCGTTTATCATCTCTTCTTTTTATATTGCGGTAACAGTTGCCGGTATCCCATCGGCTATGCTGATCAAGCGCGTTGGTTATAAGAATGGTATGGCAATTGGCTGTGCGATTATGGCTTTATCGGCGCTGATGTATATTCCTGCTGCGAAACTGCAAATGATCGAAATCTTTTTGTTCGCACAGTTAATGATAGGTGTTGGACAAACCGTGCTACAAACCGCTGTTAACCCATACGTGGTGAAAATGGGATCTGAAAAATCAGCCGCAGTGCGCGTGTGTATCATGGGCTTATTAAACAAATTTGCGGGTGTTATCGTGCCTGTGATTTTTGCCGCTGTAGTAGTAAGCGGTGTGGTTGATGGTGCAGGTAAATTATCGCAAGAACAAAAAGACATTATGGCAAATAGCCTTATCATGCCTTATGTATTGATTGCTGCGTTAATCATGTTATTTGCAGCATTTGCCAAATTTGCACCATTACCAGACTTAGTGTTTGATGAAGACGAAACATCAAACGGCAAAGGTGAAATTAAAGAAACCCTGGCACACCCTCACTTAGTTTTAGGTGTAGTGGGTATTGCGCTTTACGTTGCTGTTGAAGTTATTGCAGCAGATACCATTGGCTCGTACGCTTTACAAATTGGCGTTGCTGATTACTCAGTTATGACTTCTTACACCATGGCGTGTATGTTGATTGGTTACGCGATTGGTATTTTGACTATTCCACGCTTTATGAGCCAACAAACAGCGTTATTAATGTCGGGTATTGCTGGTATTATTACCGTGTTGTTAGTGGTGCTTGGCAGTAATGACTCGTTCATTATTTCAAACCTATTATTAGTGCCATTTGGTGGCCCACAATTACCAGACCCATTGTTATGCATTGCGTTATTAGGTTTTGCTAATGCCATGGTTTGGCCTGCAATTTGGCCACTGGCTTTAGCTGGCTTAGGTCGCTTAACAGGCACTGCATCAGGCTTATTGATCATGGGTATTGCTGGTGGTGCACTCGGCCCATTATTAATCGGTTTAGGAAACGTAGCAGGCCTAGGCGCACAAGGCGCTTACATTGTTATGATCCCAAGTTATGTATTCATTTTATTCTACGCCTTAAAAGGCCATAAGATGAGAAGCTGGAAGTAATCCAGTAGATTATTTTCAAGTTAGGCAAAGCCGCGGTACGCCCATCACCGCGGCTTTTTTGATCTTAAACTAAAGCTATCAGCTTTCAGCCGTCAGCTATCAGATTCAAAGTTAGCGAGTTACAAGGGTATAGAGTAAAGGGGAAAGTTTGCGAGATGCGAGTTGTAGGAGGGTTTTAACGTCGAATTCGTAGCAGCGGGTTTACCCCGCGTAATTTACTGTTTTTTCTGTGGTTCACTATTTTTTGCACAAAGAGAAAATAATGAGAAGTGAATGAGCAACTCAATAAAACTATTAGTTACTTTCCTCTAAAGCGCAGCGTCTCTATAGCTCTTTGTGAGTATTCATTGAATTACGCGATATAAAATCGCTGCTACAATCTTGCTAACTTGCTAACTTGCTAACTTGCTAACTTGCTAACTTGCTAACTTGCTAACTCGTTAACTCACACCCACAAAAAAGCCGTGGGATTTTCATCACACGGCTTTTGATATTTCGCTAAGTCGTTTTATTAGAACGAGTAGCTGTAACCTAGTTGTAGGGTACGTGGTTTACCTGGTTGAATACCACCATTTGCACGGTTTGCAACGTAGGTTTTGTCAAACAGGTTGTCTACTGTTAGGTATACTTTTTGTTTGTCGTCGATTAGGTATTTAGCTGCTAAATCCCATACAACGCGGCTGTCGATTGCATTGCGACCTGAGCTAGTTAAGTCTGCGTGTGCATCAGACACATAACGCATTTGCGTATCGAATACGAAGCTTGAGAACTCAGCACCCACTGAAAGCGCTAATTGGTTTTCAGGCACGTATGGCATTGCATCGCCTTTTTCTACGCTACCCCAAAGATCTGATTCAAACGCATTGTCAAACTCAGAATCAGTGTAAGTGTAAGTTAAGCGAATTGGGAACGAAGCTGCGTTAGTAGCAAATACTTTACCTGCACTTAGCTCAAAGCCAGACACAGATACTTCACCGTAGTTGTATTGGTCGCCAATGTTATTATCGCTACAACCTACAGCTGCAGTACAGTTACCGTGCATGTTTGTGTAGTCAGAGTTAAAGTAAATTACTTCACCTTGAATGCCCGCATAATCGTAACGACCACCTAGCTCAATGTTAACACTCTCTTCTTCTTCTTGATCCGCATTACCTGGGGCTGCTGGTGCGTAACCTTTTTGAATACCAGCAAGAAGCGTTAGGTTATCGCTTACAGTGTAGGTAGCACCTAGTGATGGTACTAAGATCTCAGTGTCGTTGCTGATATCTTTTGTTAAGCCATTTTCACGGTTTGGATCAGACTTAGCCCATTCAACACGTTTGATTGTGATGTCTTCGTAGCGAAGACCTGCGCTAATAACCAATGCATCAAGTGACCACTCATCTTGAATGAATAGGGTCGTTGCTTCTGCGCTATCTAAACGGTTGCTGTTTGAACCTGGAACGCCTTTTTCTGTAAGCGTCATTGATAGGTCTTGGTTAAGCGTGTACTTATCTTCCCATTGGAAACGATCCATTTCATCTTCGTGGTAACGTGCACCAACAGTGATGTAGTGGTTGCCCGCTGGGATATGGAATTCAGTTTGTAAGCCTTTCGCTTGGTAATCACGGTTATTCGCTTTTACGCCAACACCTTCAATACCTTCGCTTGTTGGGTTTGCTTCAAACTCGCTGTATTGCTCAAGGTAGCTGCTGCTTACTTTACTTGCTTTATACCAGTTACGGTGGAAATCGTTCAGGTAAGCTGTAGCAAGTAGCTCATAACCTTTACCAAAGCGGTATGCATAGTTGATTTGGTATGCATTGTGTTGTGTGTTCATTTCATCGTTTTGTGATGCCGCATAACGACGGTAAGGGTTTGCTTGGTAATCAGCGTCAGTTAAACCCATGTACGTTTCGTCAGAGCGCTCGTCGGAGTACTTTAATTTCATTTCTAGGCTGTGTGCTTCGTTATCACCAAAGTCAAAGCCAAACTTTAATAAGAAATCATTCTTTTCAAAGCCTGTGTTGTCGCTACCTACAGGTAAATCTTTAAAGCCATCTGCACCGTAAGTAAATACTTCTACAAGGCCCGCAGCATTGTTTTTCTTTTTACCGAAGTAAGCATGACCTTTGTAGAAACCGTCGCTACCAAGCTCGGCGTTAAGTAAACCTTTAGACCCTTCAGTTGGTAAGCTACGAGAAACTAAGTTTAAAACACCGCCTGTTGTACGCGGGCCATACTTTACAGAAGCCGCACCTTTAAGTACTTCGATAGACTCCATACGACCCATAGTAGGGAAGTAGTAAGCAGAAGGCGCTGAGTAAGGTGCTGGTGCTACAAGTACACCATCTTCCATTACTGAGATTTTGTCGTTACGACCCGTACCCGTACCACGCATACCGATGTTAGGGCGAAGGCCGTAGCCGTCTTCTTCTTGTACATATACACCCGGTACAGCACTTAAAACACGTGAGATATCAGTATATTCAAACTTTTCTAGTTCTTGCTCATCAATAAAAGTAGCAGAGCCAGGAATATCGTTAATTGCAGATGCAGAGCCAATTACAGTGATTTGCTCGAAGTTCTTCTCTTCTTTAGTTACATCTTTTGCAAAAGCATTAGCGCTTAAAGATAAAGCGACCGCAGTCGAAAGCGTAGAAACAATAAACTTAGGTGTCATTGTGTGTCCTGTATATGTTTAGATTTTTTTAACCGGCGCAATTAAAACATGTAAAATAATGCGAATCAATCCTATTTGTAATAAAACAGGTCTGAACTGTAAGTTTATGAAATCAATCAAATATAATGAATATAGTAGTATTGTAATACTAGCTTGGGGTTTTGGATGGTGTTAAGTAAAACTTAACAGGTCGGAGCCATCAGCTCGTAGGTTGGGTAGAGCGAAGCGAAACCCAACGTTTCACTATTTTTTGCACAAAGAGAGGACAATGAGAAAAGAATGAGTTACCCAAAAAAACTAATAATTACTTTCCTCTAAAGCGCAGCGTCTCTATACCTCTTTGTGAGTATTCATTGAATTACACGATATAAAATCGCGGTTACAATCTTGCTAACTTGCTAACTTGCTAACTTGCTAACTTGCTAACTTGCTAACTTGCTAACTTGCTAACTTGCTAACTCACACCTACGTCAAACGCAAGGCGATGAATTCGGCGAGTTTGTCTACGGCGGTGCCGGGGTCGTCGGTACGTTTAATTAAACTAATACCTATTTGACCAAGCTCGGGGAGGTCTTTGGTTTGTAGTTGGTAGTTAAGCTCATTCGGTACGGTGCTTTTTGAGAGTACCGTAATGCCTAAGCCTTCTTTTAACGCCGCAGTTAGGCCGGTTAAGTCGGCATTACTGTAAGCAATGCGGTATTTAATACCCGCACTTTGTAGTGCCTCGATTGCGCGGCGACGATATATACATCCCTCAGGGGCGGTTACAAGCGTGACCACATCGTTCTGTGCAAGGTTTAAATCACCCACCCATACTAGTTGGTCTTGCATAAAAATAGGGAACTTAGCTGATTCGAGCTCTTCGTTTAATGCCAATACTAAATCGAATTGATCTTGGCGCGAGACCGACAATAAATGTTTACTCAATCGAGAACGCACTTCGAGCGATACGTCAGGGTATAGGGCCACGAAGTCACCAATAATCGAAGGTAAAATACGTGCGGCAAATTCACTGGGGATCCCCAAACGCACTTTACCTGTCACGTTTTCGCTGGTGAACTGCTGCAAAATGGCATCGTTTTGTTGCAGCATTTGCTTAGCTAATGGCATAAGCAATTCGCCGTATTGATTAAGCACTTGGCGCTGGCCTTGCTTTTTAAACAGCTTATGGCCCAGCATGTCTTCTAGGCGCTTTATTTGTAAGCTCACAGCCGGTTGCGATAGCCCTAATAATTCACCCGCTTTGGCAAATCCGCCAACTTCAACAACAGTGACTAAAGTACGTAAACTATCGGTAGAAATGTTTTTCATTAAAAAATTCTATTTATAGGGCTATGTATATAAGCATTATTTATCAATTGATAAATAATTACAATTTGTTGTTGCCAGCACGGCGCAATATACTTCAAGCATTAACGATTGATAGGTGTCACATATGACTTTTACGCCAATAATGTTTGCTCGCCACAGCCAAGCTGAGACCCCAGCAGACAACGTGCTACAAGCTAATAGCGATACTGCCATTATGGATTTTAGTGGCACTGAAGCAATCCCATTTTTAACGGCTATTTTAGGTCTTGATATTAATAAGCTAACCGCCAGCGGTTTAGGCTTACGTAGTTCATTAGACGATGACCTAACAAGCAGCTACGCTTATGCCCTGTATTACTTTAATGAAACTGCATTTCGTTTTGTATTAGGTAAAGATGCCAGCGTGCAATTACAGTCGCTTATTAATGAGCAACAACTACGTTACGACATTGATTACGTAATGCGTGACGATTTAAGCGCGCTAACCCTAAGTGGTGAGCAAGCGTTTGATGCCTTGGTCGACAGCTTTAAGCTAACGCCGGGGCTGCGTTTATCAGACATGCGCAGCTGCTATGGTGCACAAAGCGGTGAGGTATTTATTACCGCCATAGATAACCAAGCAACACAGCAATTTCAGCTGGTGGCGCGCCAAGCTGAGCTTGATAAATGGCGAACGCACTTACAGCAGCTCGGCTTTGATTTAGCCTTAGCCAACGTTGCTTAAAAGATAAAATTTTTAAAACAGCTACGCACTTGGGTGTTTAGCTGTTTTTTAGTTACAAAATCGCAATTTGGGTGTGACAACTGTGCAACTAATGTATAATCGCCGCCCATGTTATTCCCCCTCATTAAATTGAGGCCACGCCCCACAACTTGTGGGTTAATTTAAAAGTGAAGGAATATTATGACTTCTAAAACAGTTTTACATGCTAAGCACCTTGAAGCTGGCGCAAAAATGGTTGATTTCCATGGCTGGGAAATGCCAATCAACTACGGCTCACAAATCGAAGAGCATAATGCGGTTCGCACAGATGCAGGTATGTTTGACGTATCTCACATGACTATTGTCGATATTCAAGGCGAGCAAGCACAAGCGTTCTTACGTAAGCTAGTTGCAAACGACGTTGCTAAGTTAACTGTACCGGGTAAAGCACTTTACACAGGTATGCTTAACGAAGAAGGCGGCGTAATCGACGACCTAATCATCTACTTCTTCTCAGAAACGAACTACCGTTTAGTAGTTAACTCAGCAACACGTGAAAAAGATTTAGCGCATTTAGCTAAAGTTTCGGCTGATTTCGCCGTAACGGTTACTGAGCGTCCTGAGTTTGCAATGATTGCCGTTCAAGGCCCTAATGCACGTGCTAAAACAGCAACAGTACTTAACGCAGAGCAACAAGCTGCTGTTGAAGGTATGAAGCCTTTCTTTGGAGTGCAAGCAGGTGATTTATTTATTGCGACAACAGGCTATACTGGCGAAGATGGTTATGAAATCGTAGTACCTAACGATCAAGCTGCTGATTTATGGCAACAACTTCTAGATGCAGGCGTAGCGCCAGCAGGTCTAGGTGCACGTGATACGTTACGTCTTGAAGCGGGTATGAACCTTTACGGCCTAGATATGGACGAAAGTGTTTCTCCACTTGCAGCAAACATGGCGTGGACAATCGCATGGGAGCCAGAAGATCGTAAGTTTATCGGTCGTGAAGTATTAGAGCAGCAACGCGCTGATAAGAGCACAGACAAACTAGTTGGTTTAGTGCTTGAAGAAAAAGGCGTATTGCGTAGCGGTTTAAAAGTCATCGTTGAAGGTGGTGAAGGGGTGATTACCTCTGGTACATTCTCACCAACCCTTGGTCACAGTGTTGCGCTAGCACGCGTTCCGCGTTCAACTGGCGAAACAGCCCAAGTAGAGATGCGTAAAAAACTGGTTAACGTTAAGGTTGTTAAACCTTGCTTTGTACGTAACGGCAAATCAGTTATCTAAACTATAAAAAATTTGGTGTTATCACCCAATATAAACCAAAGGAACAAAAAGATGAGCAATATCCCAAGCGAATTAAAATATGCTACTTCACACGAGTGGGTTCGCGACGAAGGTGACGGTACGTTTACTGTAGGTATCACTGAGCACGCACAAGAACTTCTTGGCGACATGGTATTCGTTGAACTACCAGAAGTTGGTGATGAAGTTGACGCGGGTGAAGACTGCGCAGTAGCTGAGTCTGTAAAAGCAGCATCAGACATCTACGCACCAATCGGCGGTGAAATCGTTGCAATCAACGAAGAGCTTGAAGATTCGCCTGAAACAGTAAATAACGACCCGTACACTGACGGTTGGTTATTCCGTATCAAAGCATCTGACACATCAGAGCTTGATAACCTGTTAGACGCTGAAGGCTACGCTAACACAATCGACGAAGACTAATTAATTAGTCACGCCGACTAAAAGCCCCTCATAAGTGGGGCTTTTATGATTTTATAGCTTACTTTTCCATACGCTGTAAGTTACTGAATCAACCTGTTTTTAAGTTATTGCCAGTTACCCATTGGCAGTAACCACTTTTTTTTGGATCATAGGAATCTGGACAAATGTCAAACGCCAAATCTCTTGAACAATTAGAGCAAAAGCAAGATTTTATTCGCCGTCACATTGGGCCAAGCCCAGCGCAAGTAAGCGACATGCTGAGCGCTCTTGGAGTATCGAGTGTTGAAGAGCTGATCGGTCAAACGGTACCTGCAAGCATTCGCTTAGAGCAAGGTTTATCAATTGGCGAAAGCCGCACTGAAGTTGAAACACTAAGCTACTTAAAATCAGTAGCAAGCAAAAATAAAGTGTTCAAATCATACATCGGTCAAGGCTACCACCCAACTCACGTACCACACGTAATTTTACGTAACGTACTTGAGAACCCAGGCTGGTACACTGCGTATACACCATACCAACCAGAGATTGCACAAGGTCGTTTAGAATCATTATTAAACTTCCAGACTATGACCCTAGACCTAACTGGTCTTGATTTAGCAAGCGCGTCATTACTTGACGAGTCAACGGCTGCTGCAGAAGCAATGGGCCTTGCAAAGCGTGTTGCTAAAGCTAAAAAAGCAAACATCTTCTTCATTGCTGATGACGTACACACGCAAACTATCGACGTTGTTGCTACACGTGCAGACCAGTTTGGTTTTGAAGTGGTAGTTGGTCCTGCAAGCGAAGCGGCTAATCATGAGATTTTTGGTGCATTATTCCAATACCCATCAACAACCGGTGAAATCACTGACGTAACTGACCTAATCGCACAAGTACAAGACAAAAAAGCGATTGCCTGTGTTGCTGCAGACATCATGAGCTTATTAATGCTTAAAGCACCAGGTAAACTAGGTGCAGACGTAGTGCTTGGTTCAGCACAGCGTTTTGGTGTACCTATGGGTTACGGTGGTCCACACGCTGCATTCTTCGCAACACGTGACAAGTACAAGCGTTCACTACCAGGTCGTATTATCGGTGTTTCTAAAGACCGTTTAGGTAACGACGCACTACGTATGGCTATGCAAACACGTGAACAACACATTCGTCGTGAAAAAGCCAACTCAAACATCTGTACAGCGCAAGTACTACTAGCGAACATGGCAGCGTTCTACGCGGTTTACCACGGTCCACAAGGCCTTAAAACTATCGCTGAGCGTATCCACCGTTTTGCTGACATCTTAGCAGCAGGCTTAAAAGCGAAAGGCGTAAACCTTAAGCACGACACATGGTTCGATACATTGACTGTTGTTGCAGATAACAAAGACGAAATCGTTGCACGTGCAGTAGAGCACGGCGTTAACTTTGCGTCTAACCGCGCAGGTGAATACTCAATTTCTGTATCAGAAACAACAACCCGTGCAGACGTAGCTGAGCTATTCGACATCATTTTAGGTGAAGATCACGGCCTAAGCGTTGATGCACTAGCAAACGAAATCGAAGTAAACGGCAGCAACTCAATTCCTGCAAGCCTAGTACGCGATGACGAAATTTTAACGCACCCTAACTTCAACTCGTACCACAGCGAGACTGAAATGTTGCGTTACATCAAGCGCCTAGAGAACAAAGACTTAGCGCTTAACCACTCAATGATCTCATTAGGTTCATGTACGATGAAACTTAATGCGACAGCTGAGATGATCCCAATCACTTGGCCTGAGTTTGCAAACTTGCACCCATTCTGCCCACTTGATCAGGCAGCGGGTTACCAAATCATGATGACTGAGTTACATGATTGGTTAGTAAACATCACAGGTTACGATGCAGTTTCACTACAACCTAACTCAGGTGCACAAGGTGAATACGCAGGCTTAATCGCGATTCGTAAATACCATGAGTCACGCGGTGAAGGTCACCGTAACGTATGTTTGATCCCAAGTTCAGCGCACGGTACAAACCCAGCGTCTGCACAAATGGCAAGCATGAAAATTGTGGTTGTTGACTGTGATAAAAACGGTAACGTTGATATGGCAGACCTTAAAGCGAAAGCCGAAGAGGTATCTGAAAACCTATCTTGTATCATGATCACATACCCATCTACACACGGTGTTTACGAAGAAACAATTCGTGAAATCTGTGACATCGTGCACCAGCACGGCGGTCAAGTGTACATGGACGGCGCAAACATGAACGCGCAAGTAGGTGTTACAAGCCCAGGTTCAATCGGTTCTGACGTATCGCACCTTAACCTACACAAAACATTCTGTATTCCACACGGTGGTGGTGGTCCAGGTGTTGGCCCAATCGGTGTTAAATCTCACCTAGCGCCATTTATGCCTAACCACAGCGTAATTAATGTTGCTGGCACAAACATCGGTAACGGTGCGGTTTCTGCTGCTCCTTACGGCTCAGCAGCTATTTTACCAATCTCGTGGGCATACATTGCCATGATGGGCTCTGAAGGCTTAAAACAAGCAACAGAAATGGCTATCGTGAACGCTAACTACTTATCTGAGAAGCTAAGCGAGCACTACCCAATTTTATACCGTGGCCGTAACAACCGCGTTGCGCACGAGTGTATTGTTGACCTACGCCCAATCAAAGAGCAAACAGGCGTTACAGAAATGGACGTAGCTAAACGTCTACAAGATTACGGCTTCCATTCACCAACTATGTCATTCCCAGTAGCTGGCACACTAATGATTGAGCCAACTGAGTCTGAGTCTAAAGTTGAGATCGACCGTTTCATCGAAGCAATGGTGTCAATCAAGTCAGAAATCGACCGTATCGCATCTGGCGAATGGTCAATTGAAAACAACCCGCTAGTGTTTGCACCGCACACACAAGCAGACGTATTAGGCAATGAGTGGGATCGTGCATACGACCGTTTCTACGCAGCATTCCCAGTACCAAGCGTAGCAAAAGACAAATTCTGGCCTACAGTAACGCGTATCGACGACGTATACGGCGACCGTAACCTAGTTTGTTCATGCCCAGCGGTTGAGACATACTGTGACTAAGGTTTGATTAAATTCAAATGCCAAAAAGCCGTTGCAGCAATGTAACGGCTTTTTTGTGTTTTGAAGAAAGTTAGCAAGGGGAAAGTTAGCGAGAGTAAAGGGGGAAGGGAGCTATCAGCTTGTAGGTTGGGTAGAGCGGAGCGAAACCCAACAAGTTAGCGAGTTGCTAGGGGAAAGAGTAAAGGAGCTTTAAGCCACAAGTTTTAAATAAGATTGTGCTTGTGCATTGCTATGGTTAAACCCGATACCGTAGGCGTGAAATTTATTTCGCGCGAAGAAGTTAGAGAAAAGTCAAATAGCAATACCTGACCCTATGTGTTTTCCTAGATACTCCGGTTTTACTGTTTAATAGCGAGCCTCCGCGTCATTATATGAACTCTATTCGCGGCCGCGAATTGATAAAGCAAGCAGTTAATAAACTAAAATATAGCTACATAGCGTAATAGACAATTTAACTTTAGATGCCCGAAGTGTAGATACTAATAGGTAAGAATTTCGAAATCTCACTTGTTGATAAATACTGTGAAGCATTAGGAGATTGCGGTAGGCAGAAATTATGCTTTGTACGAGGAGAGACAGGCAGTATTGTCTCGTATTAAATACCATGACTTATCTAGATTTCGTTTAAGAGTTTTCTGGTAATTATAAGGTATTAATTTTTAGTCTAAAATTTAGTGCAATTTCTTTAAAAGTTGTATATTGTTTTTGTAAGGACACAACCTGACCAACCCAAAGGTTAGGATATACCCAAGGAATTAAGGGGAGTTTTGAACATGGCAGATACGAAGTTAGCCCAAAGGTTAGCCGAATTGTTGAGCATGTTGAATGCAGGGGAGTTACTAAGCCCTTCACATCTAAGCGTTTATTTTAATGTTTCAGCTCGTACTCTGAGAAGAGATATCTATGAGCGACTTTCTTTCCTTGATATTCAATGCACTCCAACAGGTGAGTGGTTTTTAGAAAGGTCATCACCGAGTAAGCTTAATCACAAAGCGATAGCCCTTTTTGCAGAGAAAAGTGGAGTTCGTGAACTTTTTCCTTTTTTTACCAATGAGCTATTAGATTCCTTAATTGGAAATTCTAAGGATGAAGTGTATTTAATTAAAACTAATGACTATGAGTACCATGGCACTTCAGCGATTAGCACTAAATTTCAACAACTAGAAAGTGCAATAAGAAACAACAAAAGAATTAGTTTCTCATATAAAGGGAAGAACTATTCAGATATAGAACCATATAACTTAGTTCATTTTGACGGTTTTTGGTATTTAGCTGGAACGGACAGTGGCACTTTGAAATCGTTTCACATCTCATTAATGAAAACAATTTGGCCTAATAATAATGGTAATTTCATTAAAGCCCCTAACATACAAGCAAAAATAAAATCCTCTAAAACGATTTGGTTTGGTGGAGAGCACGTAAAGGTCTTACTTAGCGCTTCTTCTGAAGTTGCTCATTATCTTCTTCGGAAAAAGTCATTTCCAAATCAGCATTTAGAATCAACATCTTCTAATGGAAGTATTTTTTTCTCAGTAATTGTAGCGAATCAAAAGCAGTTATTTCCTCTTATTATGAAATGGCTTCCACACGTACAGATCATCGAGCCTATAGACTTAAGGCATAAACTCAACAACCAACTTTTAAACTACTTGAATAATCAAAAGGATATTTATGGACATTAATCTTAATTTAGTTTTTTTTGCGACTTTAGGAGTTGCCTTAATTTGTATTTTGTCAACTTACATAATACATAGTCGAATTTTAAGGTCAGAGGAAGCAACTGCAAAAAAAGTTGATGGATCAACTAATCAACTCAGAGATGGCCTTCAAGAGCTAACGGATTTGGTTAAAGAAAAGTTAGTTGCTCTTGAGCAGAGCTCTGTTGATAGCAGTAATGCACAAAAGCAAGTTACAAGAGAAAAAGCCACAGAACTTGAAAATCTCATTACTCGTTTTCATTCTGATTTGACGACAGCACAGAAAGAACAAGTGGGTATGGTTGTTGAGTCAGCGCAGCGAACTGAAGCTTTAATTAAAGACACTAAGTCTGAAATGACACAAGAATTGAATAGAGGTTTTGAAACTTCATTGAAATGTGAAGAGCAAAATCAAAGTACTCTTTTAAGTAATTTAAATAATGTAGAGACGAGTATTACTAAATTATTGAGTGAACAAACTAAAGAACAACGCAAAATAGCATTTGATACGAACCAAAAGCAGCTATCGAACTTCGAAAATTTAAGTTCAATTTTGCAATCTATACGAGTAGATAACCTTATTGAGTTAACAAATGAGTTAGCAAAGCATAAAGACTTAACTGTTGAATCAGAAGATTTTGTAAAAAAATTAGGTGATTGCAAGGTATTGACTATTGAGGATAAATTCACTGGTCAAATTACAAATGTTTTTTATGAAAATGGAATAAAAAGAAGTACGGATACATTTTCTGGCGAGCACTTAAAGTATCAAATGTATTTTGATGATGCCGGAAAACCTCAAAAAGGTGTTGAGTTTGATCTCGATGGAAACGTTATATTTGAATATTTATACGATGGTGCTGGAGAAGTGCAATCTAGAGTTGAGCACGTTCGAAACGAGCACGGCACTGTCGAAAAAGTAGAAAAAAGCTATTAAGGAGTATCTGAGTGTATTTATCTGAATTAAACATTGGTGAGAAGAAAAACTTTTTAGAGCTAGCCAAATTTTCAATGGGCTTAAATGGAGAGCATAAAGAAGAAGAAAAAGAAGTTTTTGCTTCGTTTCTTAATGAGTGTGACTTAAGTTGTTTTAAGGTTCAGAAACAAGACAATATTGATAGCGTAATCAAAGTACTTGCTAAATCTAAGGTTAAGAATAAGAAAATTTTATTAATCGAACTGTTTGGTATTTTGTTAGCAGATGGAAATGTATGTGATGACGAAGCTGCGTTTATGGACAAACTCGCAAACGCATTTGGCTTTGAGGAATATCAAGTTAGAAAAATTCAACGCTGGGTTGAGGCGATGAATGATATCGTGGAAGAAGGCTATAACTTAATTAATAAGGAATAAACTATGGGGTTGCTTAATAGTTTACGTCGTGGCGCTAGCAAAGTTTGGAATTCTGTAAAATGTGTTGCATCTAGCGCGGTAGATAAATCTAAAGAAACCTTCTCAAAGGTTTGGAATGCATTCACTGGTAAGCATTATGCCGACGAAGCAGAAGCTTTACACGCAGAGATCACAGCAAGGTACGATAAAGCGAAGGAAGAGTATGACAAGGCAATAAGTAATATTGGCAAAGGCATCGAAGAAAAAATAAGTCATATTAACAGCTTCAAAACTGATATCTACGGAACTCACTTTAAGCGCTTTATTAACATTGCAAGTCGGCTGCATAATGTCACTGTAAAAGGTCAGCCATTTGAAGAGCTATTTGATGATTCAATTCTCGAGGTTAAGCAACAATCAGGTGTAGTTGCTAGAGAAGATTTAATGTTAATTGATTTCGATAACATGGGCTTTTTGGAGACAGCAGGTATGATTTTGACTTTAGGCTTTTTCTCTCGAAAAAAAGCTAAAGAATCACTTGCAAATGTTAAAGACGAAGAAGTACGAGTGTATGAAGAGATAGCTAAAATGGACGCACAGCAAGCCAAAATTAAAGTAGTAGCAGAGTCCATTGATGCTGTAGTTCAATATTTTGACTCATTGATCAAGAACTATGAAAAATTACTTGATAGATTTGAATGTGGAATTCAAACACAGCGCGTAATTCAAATGTCTAAAGCTGAGAACGTTTTCTCACTAAAATTAGATTTTCGCCTGATTCCAATTGTTCATATTGAAGAATTTCAAGCACTGTTCAACCTGTCTATTGTGTTAAAACAAATGGCAAATTTAGGCTTCCTAACTGAGAAAGGTGAATTTGTAGATCAAGATAAAGCAAAAGCAACTCATCTATTCCAAAAAGTAAGTTCAACCATTCAAGATGTAGCATAGTAGGCTTAGCATGAATAATTTTGAACAGAAAAAATTTGATGCTGAAACTCTAGTTGAACAACTAGAGTCAGCGTCTCCTCTTCAAGCAAGTAAAATTCTTATTAATACAGAATTATACGACCAGAAAGAATCTATAGAAGTACTAGAGCAGATATATGAGGACTTTGAATCTAAAGAAGGTACGGCTAGTCTGACAGAGCCTATTTTGCTGAACATTTGTGATGAAATTATTGGAATAGAAAAGCTTGGATTAAAACGTAAAGGAATTACAGCAAGCCGCTTGTATAATGACATTAATCACTTTAACTACGGGGAAGAACCAATAACAAAAGTAGATCATCGTTTAGCTAAGGAGAAGCTTGATGCTAATAGCTTATCAA
Source organism: Pseudoalteromonas sp. BZA4 (assembly GCF_040104395.1). Lineage (NCBI taxonomy): Bacteria > Pseudomonadati > Pseudomonadota > Gammaproteobacteria > Alteromonadales > Pseudoalteromonadaceae > Pseudoalteromonas > Pseudoalteromonas sp. BZA4. Next base: position 14,404 of record NZ_JBECOT010000027.1, on the reverse strand, counting down.
ATGTTGATAGTAAAGGAAAATTTAATAGAGAGCATGTGGAAGATAAGGCGGCTTTGAGTCAGTATAAAAATGAGCGGTATAGTGATAACAGGCAAATTAGAAGTGAGCTTGAAGTAAACGAACAAGGTCAAAAGAGAAATCTTTACAAACAAAATGATCCGAAAAATCAACAAAAAAGAAATAAAGGAATAAAAACTACCAATACATCATCAAATACTGATCATAACATTCCACTAAAGCAGGTTTTTGATGAGCTTAGTCAGAGTAAAGCAATATCTGTTGATGATATTAAAGAGGTCGCTAATAAAAAAACGAATTTTAATGAAATTTCAGAGCAACTAAATAAATCTAAAGGTTCAAAAAGCTGGACTCAGTATGAAAAACAGGTTTCTGCTGAACGAAAGGCTTTGCTAGAAAAGAAAGCTAAAGGAGTTATAACAAAAAAAGAAGAGCTGAAACTTAAACAATTACCCACGAAAGAAACTTTAAATAATGCTTTAAAAGCAGAAAAAAAGGCTCGTAAGCATTTAGAGGGTGACGCTAACTCAATTGTTAAAGACAAGCTTTTCTCCGATTCCAATTTAAAAAAAGAAGTGCTTGATGGTGCGCTCGTAAATGGAAAAGACGAACTTTCTAATAAGGGGCTTGGAGAATTAATATTATTGATTATCAAGCCAATTGGATTTGAGTTTAAAGATGTATTTGAAAATGGTTTGGAATATGGGACAGGTAAAAATACGACATTTTCCGCAATTAGGTTTCGTTTAACAAGGGCGTTTAATTATGTGGTTAAGAATATTGTAACCATTGGGTTAGGTGTTATTAAGGATGCAATCTTAAACTTTTGCAAAAACATCATGAATGCAATTGTAGATATGTTTGTTGGTATGCTAAAAAAGGGTCTCAAAATAATAGTTGAAGGTTTTGATGCAATTATCCAATCATTCAAAGTTTTAATGAGTGATTCATCCCCTGCGCAAAAAGCTGATGCTATTACGAAGTTACTGGCAACAACAGTTGTAACGTATGTTGGCTATGCGTTTGAAGAAACGATACTGGGTTTTGTAAAGAATATTCCTATGGGGGACATTCTTTCTGATGCTGTGATGGTGATGCTTACAGGTATCGCTTCAACGATAGTGGTATGGCTAATAGATAAAGCAGACTTTTTCTCAACAAAAATTGAACGGCGCACGAGTCGAGTTAAAGAAGTTTTTGAACTTCGCATTAAACAAATAAAAGAAAATACAGATGCTTTTGAAACAACAGCAATAGAGCAGATCGCTAAAGACAGAATAAAACAGCGAAAACTTTCAGAGGCTATAAACGAGGCTATTGAAAATGGTAAAGACGTGAACCAAAGTATTTTTGATATGGCCGACTTTATTAAAATTGATCTTAAAATTAAATCAACAGATGATTTTTTAGAAATGTTAAAAGTACAAAATTCATTGGAGATAGCCTAGTTTTTTATATTCCCAAACTTTAATAGCGGCTAACAATGAAGACCTCATTTTTGGCAAATAGATTCCCAATCTATAAATTAAAATTGGACAAAGAAAAATTAGGGATTGGAGGCTACATTTTCCCAAACTTAAATAACTCTGATCAGATTGTCGACGCTTAATTAAGTTTGTGAACGTTTTAATAAAGTTTGTGACTTAGAATTAAGTTTGTGACAGGATTAAAATTGAAAAGGTGAGCCTAGTGCTCACCTTTTTTATTTTGACTGATACAAAGTTGATCTTTACGCTAATGTAAGTTGGTTCGCGTTCACGGCAAAGGTAAAAAAGAGCGTTTGGTGCCAATTAGCCAAAGAGGATGCGAATGGCTAGCTTTCTACATCGGCAAGGTTAGACCAATGTTTGCCTTCATCGGATCTGGAAAGGCACTGTTTCTGGCTTACAATGGCAAACGCTATGTGCCGGGTAAATTGTCTGATATGGCATTTCAGTATGTGAAATTAGCAGGGTTTGATCGTACTGGCGCGTGCCACCTATACCGTCACAATACCGCAACAATGATGTTAGACAATGGTGCTGACCTTCGCCACATCCAAGAAATGCTGGGCCATGCTAGCGTCCTTACTACACAACTCTATACTCACGTAAGTCGTAAAAAGTTATCTGAAGTTTACGAAGCAACTCACCCTTCTGCTGAAGGTGGTAGTGGCCTTTTTTAAATTCCGCAATCAATTGATTACAAAGTTTAAATCGGTGAGAATAGTTTATTACTTTAAAATTCAATTAAAGAACAAAGGAATAATGTTTGAGCGGTAAAGACGGAAATAGAGGATATTTAATTCAGTCAATAATTGCGCTGCTGGAATCTCTTAACGATATTGATTGGACTACAGTAACAATAGAGGCTGATCATATATCGGATAAGGTAGATGTTGCTTGGCAAGGAGAAAAAGGTACTAAAGTCAGCCAAGTTAAATCGTCAATTAATCAAATTTCAAAAGCCAATGCTGTAAAGTGGGCAACTGAGCTAAAGGAGCAATCTCAAGCTGATGCGCACATACTACTTCTAGTTGGACCCTGCTCCCAAAGTGTGACGAAAATGGGCAACTACAATGATGTTTTAATACCTTGTCCTAAGAATATGGATATTAATGGATTATTGAGAGAAGCCTGTCATTTATTAGCCGTGTTTCTAGAAAAAAATAATATTTATGCACAATCATTTTTGCATAGAGAGGCGATAGCTAATGCTTTGGTTACTAAATTATCGACCATTGCGAGTCATGGAATTAGTTTATCTAGACGTGAATTTGTGACTCTTTTAAAAGATTGGTGTAGTTCTGTTTCTAGTGATACAAACTTTATGTGGGAACAAGTTGATTTTGAGCAGCAGAGGGGACTAGAAAACGCAATAGCAGGAAGAAGGCTTGGTCCATCTGATGTGGTTCATTGTCCTGAACTTTCTATCTGTACTGAGATAAAAGTAGAGTTAGATAGATCTCATTTATATTGGATTACAGGTAAACAAGGTTGTGGAAAGTCTATTACGGCTTGGCAAGCAGCTAAAAAGTTTTATGACGAGGGCTTTATTGTATGTAGACCTGATTATAGTTCCGAGCCTGCTGAATTATTAAGATCGTTAATTAATGACTGTAATAAAGTTTTAGTTATTGATGACGCACAACAATACCCGCAAGAGTTTATTGAACGCTTGACAGAAAGAGCTTGTTCAACATTAAAAATAATATTTACTAGTACATTTATTGATTTTCATATTCCTTCTCCCGCATTAATTTCTCCCTCACTAGCTAACGAAGAAATTCAGAATGCTCTTGTAGAGCGAAGAAAAGAAGTATTACCCATTGTTCAAAGATTTGATGAAGATGTTAACGATAGTTATATGGGGACGGCTCTTGAAGACAGGCTTAAACAATGTTCTGAGCAAAGTTCACCTTGGGAGTTTTTTTGGGTTTTACGTGGAGGTTGGAAAACAGCTCGAAAAGAGTTTACAAGAATCAAACAGATTCCTAATGCAAACCTAATACTTTCAATTATTGCTGCTAGGCAAATTAGCAGTTGTGATGCAGGGCTTTCGAGAAGTAGTTTAATAATTTCAGTAAAAGAAATGGGGCTAAGTGCTGAAGAGGTCGCTATAGCACTTTCAAGGCTAGATTCTATTGGCATAATCACGATATCTGATGAAATTTTGAGAACAAAACACTTAAGTTATGCAGATAGATTAATTCGTGAATGTTTCAGTAGTAAAAACTACCAAGCGTGGCCTACTTCTGTAGAAATGGTATTGAAAATAATACTAGATAATAAAGTAACTATAAAAGGTGTTTATTGGCTTCTCCAATCAATTGACTTAACAGATGCAACTAGATTCGAAAGTAAAACGTTATGGTTGTCGATGCTAGAGCCTTTGAAGTACAGATGTAAACAAGAATGGAAACAAAGTGAGTGGGCAATAGGTTGTTATTACTATCTTATCCGCTTTTTTGGCATTTCAAACGAAGAACTGAACTTAGATGAAGAATATCTATTGCAATGGTTCTCTTCAGGTTTCGGCAATACAGCCATATTTAGCAAGAATATTGCTAATCATCTTATCAATTTATGTCTAGGAGCCGAGTCAGACTTATCTTCAGAACTAGTTCAGGATCTATTTGAAAAAATAGATAGTGAAAAGCTTATTCAACTAGCAAATAAAATGTCAGTAAGTGATTTTTATAGCTTTGGTGAGTTGGTAAATAGATTAACTTATTTCCATCCCAAGTGGGTTGAAGGCTTTTCTGTGAATTTTGAGTGGAGTCGAGTTGTAAATTCAATAAAGATAGCTGATCCCGAATACCTATACTCGGTAGACAAACTAATTGAAAGTGTTTTTCTACTAGTTAATTCAGGTAAAGAGAATCACGAATATAAGTATGTGACTGATTCAATACCATTTATAACTAAGTGTTTTGAAGCTGACCCAATAAACGCTGTCAATGCTTTTGATGGAGTTTTTTGGCGCTGCCTAGGCTTTGGTCCTCATTTTTTAAGAGGAGGTAAGAATCCTACCGCTCAACAAATTAAAATAGCCAAAGATATAATCTCGAATTTATCGCCTGAGATGATGGCTAAAAAAATGAATAACTTGGTTTCACGCGATCTTGAAAACTTAGCTCGCTCTCTCTCCGTAATTAATGAAATAGATGAGAGCTTTATACCCGATTTAGTATCAAAACTTGATCAAAATAAATTCAATAGCTCTATTTGCTCTGATTGGAAAAAACAATCGAATGAACTTCAACATTTGATAAGATTTTTTGGTATTGAAAGTAACAAAGTACCAGCGCGGTCTTGGATTTCCTCAAACAGAGATAATATTGAAGGGGGATTACAGCCTATTTTCATTGGTTTTGCACCTGAAGTAGCTATTGAGTATTTTAATAAAGGAAAAACATTAAAACTATTTGATAAAGACAGAAGGTGGCCTGAAGCTGTATTTGCTTTGGCATCATTAGCCGATCACGATGAAAAAATTAGTATTGAAATAGTAAAGCAATACTTAGATGAAATTGAGGATGCTTTATATCAGCTAACATTAGATCCTCCACATCTGATCTTAAACTTTTTCCGCATTATCCACTCATTGTCGGTGGATTTATTTTTAAAACTAATTTTCAGAATTAATTTGAATGATCCTAGGGCATTAAAAACTATTAAACAGCTAAATGAAACTCAAGAAAACGAAAGGAAAAACTATTTAAAACTGGCTAGGTTAGCAATGGGATTAGGCGGAGAGGTAGCAAATTTGGGAAAAGTTTTGAATGAGCAATTAAAAAAGAACTAAAAGAACCTATAGGCTCACATGCGGTTATCGATTGGATCGTAGTTTGTACTAATTTATATGCAGGCACGAAACTATGATCCTTTATAATGAATTTAATGCCTTGGAGTCATTACTCTATTTTGCGGAATGTTTAAATTTTCAGAATCAACGGGGTCAGGGCCTTTTTCTCTGATCCCTTTACCAAGCCACAACCAACACTATGCTGTTAGCACCTAGCACCTAGCACCTAGCACCTAGCACCTAGCACCTAGCACCTCGCTAACTTGATTTATTAATCTAATATCTGACGGTTGATAGCTCCTATGTTTATCGCGCGAAATAAATTTCACGCCTACGGATGAGCATTTCAATTTAACTATGCGCAGGCACAATCAAATCTGACTTCTAACGACTGAAATCTAATATCTCCTTTTTTGTTCGGCGTTAAAACGCCTCCTACGAATCGAATCTCGTTCCTCGCAACTCGCCCCGAAAATCAGTTACTTTGTTTTCGATCATTGCGCTATAAGGTACTCAAATCTATACTTTTTGTATCGATCTTGATTAATAATATCAGCACTTTATAAGCGAATGGAAAATCTTAATATAGCCATGGCTGGGTTAACCGCCATTATCCTTTTTATTTTTGGGCTTGAGAACTTTTCTCGGGAAATTGAAAGTATATCGGGGGAGCGCTTTCGTAAATCGTTAAGTCGCGCGACTAACATTCCTATTTTTGGGGTGTTAATTGGTGCTGTGGTGACGGCTTTTATTCAATCGAGTTCTGCGACGTCGGTGATCACGATAAGCTTGGTAAATGCGGGGGTGTTAACGTTTAAAAATAGTGTCGGTATTATTTTTGGATCAAATGTGGGCACTACCATAACGGCTCAGCTGGTGGCTTTTAAGCTGACGGTATTTGCTCCTGTGATTATTATTATTGGCTTTTTTCTGTCGCTGACTCGCAATCGCTTTTCTATTTTTGGTAAGGCGATTTTCTATTTCGGTTTTGTCTTTTTTAGCCTTAACCTGATTTCATCATCACTTGCGCCATTACAAAACAACCCTGCATTAATTGAGATTTTAACGCAGCCGCAAAACCCACTTTTAGCGATTTTAGTGGGCTGTGTATTTACTGCTATGGTGCAGTCGAGTTCGGTGACTACAGGGCTTGCCATTGTTTTTACTCAGCAAGGTATTTTGGGGCTTGAGAACGCGGTACCCATTATTATGGGGGCGAATATTGGTACCACAGCGACTGCTATGATCTCGGTGTTTGGTATGGATATCGCAGCAAAGAAAGCGGCGTTGAGCCACCTGTTGTTTAATGTGGGTGGGGTACTTTTATTTCTGCCTTTCATTTTATTGTTTGGTGATAAGTTAAGTGAAATTACGCTTGATCCCGCTGTCGCACTGGCAAACATCCACTTTATTTTTAATGTGGTTGCCAGTTTAGTTTTTATTGCTTTTGTTAACCCCTTTACGCGCTTTGTCGATTTTCTGCTTGGTGAAGGAAAGATGGACTTTGAGCGCCTTGAATTGCCCACCTACCAAGAAGATGAAGAGTTTCAGCATGTCGTCGATAAGTTAGAGTCAGGTAACCAACAGCTGCTTAACTTCTTAAAAGAAAACTACAATCAGGTCACGTTGAGCTTAGAGACTAACTACAAAGGTATTCAAGATACTGCACAAAAGCGCTTGGAATATGCCAGTTTTGTTGAGAAGGAATACATCACTTATTTCACTACTATTGTAAGTAAAATCAATGATGAAGAGCAGTCGCGAGAGTTAATGCTGCAAATTAACCGTTTTGATTATTTGTTCCAAATTCATGATTCCATCATTGATCTGTTTGAAAGCAAGCGGATTATGAATGAACAATTTATTGAATTAGAAAGCGATATTTTGATTATGATCCGCGAACTTTCGAGTGATACGCTGACCTTGTTCACCCATACCAGCGAGAATTTAGAACAACCTAAAAATGACGAAATAGATAAAGCAGCTAGGTCGTTGCAACTGCATCTGAATCAGGCGCAGCGTAAGTTATTAATGCTACTTGCTGATACCAACAGAAAAGATGCCGGTACGCTGACAAATTTCGTCACCTATTCACAGCGGCTCAAAGATAAACTGCTGAACTTACATAAAATGTATTCACGTAAAAATGCCGAGTTGTAAGTTGGGTAGAGCGGAGCGAAACTCGATAAGTTAGCGAGCTTCGAGGGGATAGGGTAAAGGGGGAAGGGAGCTATCAGCTTTCATCCGTCAGCTATCAGATTGAAAAGTTAGCGAGTTAGAAAGAGTAAAGGGGAAAGTTTACTCGCACCTCGCACCTCGCACCTCGAACCTCGCATCTCGCACCTCGCCTCCCTTTTTTCTCCTAAAATCTAATAATTTGTACTTAAAAGACGCACAAAAGTTAAATTAATGTAAATTTATTCTTGCTTTTGTACCTGTTTGGTCTATGTTTTTGGTCGGAGGTCACTCCTCCAACCTGATAGATAAAATTACAATCAACAGGAACACACATGAAAATAAAAACACTCTCACTAGTGTCAGCTTTAATGTTGGCAGCGGGCATCAGCCACAGTGCTTTTGCTGCGCAAGGAGTCGCATTTGTGCACGGTACAGGCCAGCAAAGCGATGCCTATAATGACTATTGGACAGGCAGCTTTGTCGACACAGTTCGCCAAGGTTTGCCAAACAGTAGTAATTACACGGTCATTAATTGTGACTTTGATCAATACATGTGGGCAGATGCGGCATCTGGCTGTTTAGCAGGGCAGCTCACTACATTTATCAATAATAAAAACATCACTGATTTAACTCTGATCACCCACTCTAATGGCGGTAATGTAGTGCGTTGGATTTTATCTAACCCAACATGGGATAGCCGTTATCCAAATATTATTAGCAAAGTCACGCGTACTATTGCTCTGGCTCCTTCAAGTGGTGGTACGCCGTTGGCTGATGCGGTTATTGCGGGTAATTCGTTCGAGCAAAGCTTGGGTTGGCTTTTAGGTTACGGCAGCGATGCAGTAAAACAACAACAAGTATCTTGGATGGAATCGTATAACGCACAGTGGTTGTATGGTACACCGAACCGCCCAAATTTACCGTCTCGATTCGAAACCGTGGTGGGCAGTGATGTTGAATCAGCGGTATGGGATAGCGACAGCTATTGTGGCGGTTATCAAAATCAAGTGGGCCTTGAAGTAACGCAAAACTGGTTAGATAGCTGCTCAGATGGCTTTTTAAATTGTAGTTCTCAGTCGTTAGCTGGGGTAGTGTGGTTTACTGATAAATCACGAACCAAAGGCAGTGAACCTTTGAGTCATCAGCAAAGTCGACGCAACTGTTTTGGTTTGCCAGACATGCTTAAAAATCGAATTTAGGAGCCCGCTATGATTAATAAGTTAACCACACTCGCTGCTGCAATGATGCTTGTAAGCAACGCAGCACAGGCTAATGAGCAAACGGTTTATCAGTTTCCTCAAGTTCAATCGGCAGCGAACGCTCAACTTGAAACATTAGAAAAAGACAGTGTTGAATATTGGCAGAAGGTTTCGGGAAAAGAACTTAAGCGCGGCGTGCCAGTCTTTGTAAACCAAGCTGATAACTTTATTCGCATTGCACCAAAAGCACGCTTTGATAGTGGCGAAGTATTTAAGCCTCATGGCTTACAGCTAGATAAACTGTCGGTGCGAGATGACAGCTTTAAGCAAATGCCAATGCAAGCCATGGTTGCACGTGAGCAAATGGAAAATGCAGGATTTAGCGATGGCAGTGTTGGATTAAAGCTAGGTCAGGTAAATGGCAAAGCAATGTTAAGAACAAGCCAAGCGCTGAACGATAACGACACCTACTTGCTGCATGTGATTGAAAAAGGCTCGAGCAATGCTTTGCATGCTAAATCGCAGTTTAAAGTGAAAGATCAGCAACAACGAGTGGCTATGCAGCTTAGTATGGGTAAAAAGCGCTTTAAAGATAGTGATGTGAAGTTAACGCTTTCAAGCCCTGATGGCGAAAAGCTAGATGTACGTTACGAAAATGGTGAAGCAGTATTTAATTACCCGCTTGAAACTTTGGGTGCCGCAAATGGTTACTATGAGCTTGAAGCCAGTGTAGACACTAAAGTGAATGGCCAAACGGTAAAACGCTCTATAAAAATGCCGTTTGTGCATAGCTCACAAACCATCAGTATGGATAAAGCCAAAGTAACAGCGCTTGGCAATAATAAATACCAAGCTAAAGTACCGGTGCAAGTGACCGACTCAGGCCGTTACGCTATTCGTGCTACGTTAACTGGCAAAGGTGATAAAGGTGAGCGCATCAAACTGGCAACGGTTGAAGTTGCTAAACAGATTGATAGCTACGGCAGTTTCACCATGCCATTTTCGGTCACTCAAACAGCCAAAGCCCCATATGAGCTGGTGGATATTGAGCTTACCGACCAAACGCGAATGTTAAAGTTTGCTGGGGAGTAAAGGATAGCTCTAATTGTATGTTGGGTGGAGCTGAGCGAAGCCCAACAAGTTAGTGAGTTGCTAGGGGAGTAGCTATCAGCTTTCAGCCGTCAGCTATCAGACGAAATTTGCGAGATACGAGTTGTAGGCGTTTTTTCGCCGAACCCTGTGGTTCAATTTGTTTTGCACAAAGAGAAGAGAATGAGAAGTGAATGAGTAACCCAAAAAAACTATTAGTTACTTTCCTCTAAAGCGAAGCGCCTCGGTGCAGTTAGTTTAGTACTTGAACGTAAAGGAAATATATCATTAAGTAGGAATGTTGGCTTAATGGGAAAGTAATGGCAAAATTGTGTTTTAAAAATGGAAACTTAAATAATGGATTATAATCAGCCACTTTCGAAGCACTCCCTAGATTTAAACCTGAGCGACCGAGTTTGGTTTAGGTATTCAACTTTCTATAAAAAGCCAGTATTGCAGGCTGATTCTAATACAAAACTAAAGTCGCTACCGGGCCTAGCTGTGCTGTCGGGCGGAGCTGAATTTTTATTTTTCTTTATGGCTATCGCAATTGCTGTAATGAGCTTAGTGCTTCAAGAAATGATGCAGCCGATACCTGCTTTTGTAACTTGTGTGAGTTGTTATCTTTGTGTATTTGTTATCAAGCGAATTGTGATTTATAACAAATTTGGATTTGGTCGTAAGTGGGTTATGAGTATATCTAAAGACTCACTCGAAATAGATAGGCAAGCAATAGAGGGTAAAGCTTCAAAAGTTTTGCAAATCGCTAAGGGCGATATCAAAGAAATCATTTTTAATTATACTTTTCACGGTAGAAGTGGTCATATTGTGAACGATAAAACGGCCAATTTACACGCTTGTGAAATTCATCAAAAAAGTGGCGATGTTGTTACGCTAGATAGTATGCGAGTAGGTCTTTTTGATGTGCTGTATCTTTTAAAATTCCACGAATACCCGCTACTATTCAGAAGTACAACTTCGGGCGGTGCAGGTAATATAGTTATTTTGATTATGCGGTTAATTTCTCTTTCTGCGATCATTTCGGCTCTTGCAATGTTGGCATTTAATTTAAAGTCATAAAGGTGAGTTATTTTATGGCTATTAGCTGGTAGGTTGGTTAGAGCGGATTTAAACTCAACGTTTGGAGCCATCAGCTTTCAGCCGTCAGCTATCAGACGAAAAAGTTTGCGAGATACGAGTTGTAGGCGTTTTTTCGCCGAACCCTGTGGTTCAATTTGTTTTGTACAAAGAGAAGAGAATGAGAAGTGAATGAGTAACCCAACAAAACCACCAAATTTGTTTTTAATAATTCCTCTTAAGCGCAGCGTCTCTTATCCTCTTTGTGAATATTCAGTGGATTACGCGATATAAAATCGCAGCTACATTTTGCTAACTCGCAACCTGTGCCCCTAGACCCTTTTACCTGTATTCTTTTACAATGCATAAAATGATTTAATTTAGAGAATGCGTTGAACTACTTGGCTCACCTTTACTTAGCACAACCGACGGCTGATTCACATTTTGGTAATTTGCTGGGGGATTTTGGTGGGCGTCGGTATTCTGCGCAGTTACCCAATACGGTTAAAAATGGCCTTGAAAATCATTATTTGGTTGATAGGTTTACCGACTCACATTCCCTTGTAAAAGAGGCTAAGCAGTACTTTTCGCCAGCACGTAAACGCTTTGCAAGTGTCGCCATTGATGTAGCGTTCGATCACTTTCTTATTCAGCATTGGCAGCGCTTTAATGATCAACCATTGGCTGATTTCAAACAGCACAGTTATGGGCTTTTAAATGCCAGGCAAGCCATGATGCCTTCACGCATGCAGCAAGTTGTGACCAGTATGACCAACAATGATTGGTTTAAAGAATATGAAACCCTCGATGGGGTCGGCCTTGCCCTTGATAACATCGCCAAGCGTATTCGTTTTGCCAACAACTTTGCAGGAGCCGCTGACGATATAGCCCGCCACTACCAACAGTTAGACGCAGTGTTTTTAGCGTTTTTCCCCGAGCTGGTTGAACATGTGAAGCAAATGGGAGTGGAAAAGTAATTTACTGTTTATCTATATGTAACGCGAAGCGCCTCGGTGCTTTATGTGGTTCAATATTTTTTGCACAAAGAAAAGAAAATCAGAAGTGAATCCGTAACCCAACAGGACCATCAAATTTGTTTTTTACCCTCTGAAGCGCAGCGCCTCTTATCCTCTTTGTGATTAATATTTTTAAACCCTGTTTTTCTCTATGTAGCGCGAAGCGCCTCGGTGTACTCTGTGGTTCAATTTGTTTTTTGCACAAAGAGAAGAGAATGAGAAGTGAATGAGAAAGATTAAAACCAAAAGACTATTTTGTATTCCCTCTAAAGCGCTGCGCCTCTTGTCCTCTTTGTGAATATTATCCCACTGCGGTTTACAAACAGATTTACCTCTTACTTTAAAATATGAAATGGCTGATATCTTGGCTGCTTGTTGCGGTTATATAGTCGATTAGCGATAGCTAAGTGAACTTCTAGGCGCTTAAGAGCTCGTTTTTTAACTGAGCTGAACTACCCTTTGGAAAGCAAGTAAGCCTTGAATTAATACTTACCTCAATCGCAGTACCTTGAACATAGCAATGTAATGTAGCAACCGTGAGGGAACAATAATGAGCAAACCCATAATTGCAGCCGTTTCGCCGAAAAAAGTCACCTTAGAGCAGGGGCAAGAATACTATTTTTGTGCCTGTGGGCGGTCTAAAAACCAGCCATTTTGTGATGGCTCACATGCCGGAACCGATTTCAAACCCAAAGCATTTACAGCAGAAGAGTCGGGCGATGCCTATTTATGCCAATGTAAGCACACAGCAAACGCGCCTTTTTGTGATGGCAGTCACAAACAATTTGATCAAAGCCAAATTGGTCAAGAAGGGCCGGGCGTGCAAATTCAAGCCTCTGATATGCCTGTTGCTACAGCAACCAAAGAAGAACCCACCGTTGAGCTTATCCATCAATTAGCACGTGAAGGATTATCTAAGCTTGGGCACCATGGCCCTATGGTGTCGATGGGCGTGCCACGATATCAATTACCTGAATGGGATGATTTACAGCTAATGGTGGCGCAAATGGCAACGCAACCTTTAATGGAAGATGTTGCTGTTAATACTGAGCTTGTGATTGGCCCGCGAGCGAAAAAGCCATTAAAGCTGGCTATTCCATTATTTGTTTCTGATATGAGTTTTGGGGCTTTATCTGAAGAAGCTAAAGTATCTTTAGCAAAAGGAGCAGAACTTGCTGGTACAGGTATTTGCTCAGGTGAAGGGGGTATGCTTCCTGAAGAGCAGCAAGCCAATTCACGTTATTTTTATGAGTTAGCAGGTGCAGGGTTTGGTTATAGCGAAGATAAATTAAAAAACGTGCAGGCCTTTCACTTTAAAGGCGGACAAGGCGCAAAAACGGGCACTGGTGGGCATTTACCGGGCAATAAGAATGTTGGCAAAATCTCTGAAGTAAGAGGAATTGAAGCGGGTACTTCGGCGATTTCACCCCCAACATTTAAAGACTTACACAGTGCAGTCGATTTCAAAAAATTCGCTGACAGGGTACGCGAGATAACTGGCGGTATTCCAATCGGGTTTAAACTGAGTGCTAATCATATTGAGGAAGATATTCAATTTGCGCTCGATGCGAGTGCCGATTACATCATTCTTGATGGTCGTGGAGGCGGTACAGGCGCAGCCCCTGAGATCTTTAGGGATCATATTAGCGTACCGACTATTCCTGCACTTGCCAGAGCAAGAAAGTACTTAGATGAACAAGGTGCAAGTGATGTTACTTTGATCATCACTGGTGGTTTACGTTTACCAATTGATTTTGTAAAAGCGCTTGCGCTTGGCGCTGATGGTGTGGCGATTTCGAATAGTGCAATGCAAGCAATTGGCTGCGTTGCTGCGCGTATGTGTAACACCAATAACTGCCCTGCAGGGATTGCGACACAAAAGCAAGACTTACGTCAGCGCTTAAATATTGAAAAGTCAGCAAATCAATTAAAGAACTTTTTTGAAGCTTCAACTGAGTTAATGTCGGTAATGGCTAGGGCATGTGGTCATGACTCTTTAGCTAAGTTTAATGCTAATGATTTAGCAACATGGCATAAAGATATGGCGTTGTTATCTGGCGTTAAGTACGCGGGTGTTGGAGTAAGTTAGCGAGTTGCTTGGGGAAAGGAGCTATCAGCTTTTAGCCGTCAGCTATCAGACGAAAACGTTTGCGAGATACGGGTTTAGGCGTTTTAACGCTGAACAGGTAGCAGCGGGTTTACCCCGCGTAATTTACAGTTTTTCTCTGCGTAGCGCCTCGGTGTACTCTGTGGTTCAATTTATTTTTTGCACAAAGAGGAGAGAATGAGAAGTGAATGAGATAGACCAAAAGAGTATTTTGTTTTTCCTCTATAGCGCAGCGTCTCTTATCCTCTTTGTGAATATTATTTTTAAATGCTGTTTTTCTCAGTGTAGCGCGAAGCGCCTCGGTGTTCTTATATGGACTCCCCGTTTTTTGTCAACGGAGTATTTATTAAATAAAGATTAGATGCTGGCTTATATACGGACTCTATTTGGGGAGCTACCCCTGGTCACTTTAATGTATTCGCCCCTTTATGACT